>JBEKDW010000121.1:0-7070 GCA_050014155.1 Anaerolineales bacterium | reverse complement strand
CTCCAATCGCCAGCCATGATGGATAATCCATGGTAACGTGATGATCTATAGAAAATATAGACGAGAGCGAAGGATTTATCTGATACCGATGGGTTGGACGGCTGCGGTATTCCTTTGCGGATGCCTGTGCTCGTCGGAGAATCCCGCAGGCATATTCGCTGCGCGCAGTACAATTATGCCTTCGCAGGTTCCAACGTTAACAACCGCGCCATCACCGACAATTACCGCTTCCAATATTCCGCCCGTCACCGCAAGCCCGACGGCGCTGAGCGCGGCGGAGATCGGCGCTCCGGGAATCGGCGATCTGTATTTTCCAGAAATGGGCAATGGCGGATACGACGTGCAGCACTACGATCTGACCTTGAATGTGGACATGACTGAAGGGACGATCCAAGCAAAGGTCGAAATCAACGCCCGCTCCCTTCAGACTCTCGGCCGTTTCGATCTGGATTTGAAAGGGTTTACCATCACCTCCGTGGAGGTCAACGGGGAAGACGCTGTGTTCGAGCACGATCAGGGTGAATTGGTGGTCACGCCGCCGGTATTAATTTCCGAGGGAACACTCTTCACGGTGGATGTTCAATATGAGGGTGCCCCGGGAAACCAAACGCAAAATGGTTCGGAAAACTACGTCGACGGATGGAATTTCTATCCGGGGGGAGTCATCGTTGCGGGTGAACCCAGCGGCGCCCAGACCTGGTTTCCTTCCAATAACCATCCCTCCGACAAAGCAACCTACGCTTTTCACATCACCGTCGCCAAACCGTTTATCGTCGCCGCCAACGGAGTACTGCGGGGCCAAACGGACCGCGGAAACGGAACGTGGACCTTCGATTGGACGATGGACGAGCCCATGGCCAGTTATCTAGCGACGATTGCGATCAGTAATTTTACTCTGATGGATAGCAAATCCCCCAAGGGTGTCCCGATCCGTGATTACGTGGATGCCGACATTCCATCCAATATTGTGCAACCGTTGCAGGTTCTTCCGGCGGCGCTGGATTACTTCACTTCCATTTTTGGAGCCTATCCTTTCGAGAATTGCGGCGCGGTGGTCCACGAATTCCCCCTGAATTTTTCGCTGGAGGATCAGACCCTCATCATTTTGGGGGATACGTTTCTCGATGATCAGGTGGTCGTCCACGAACTTTCGCACCAGTGGTTCGGCGACAGCGTCAGTCTTGCGGGGTGGAAGGACATCTGGCTGAACGAGGGGTTCGCATCCTACGCCGAGGCGTTATGGCTGGAGCATACGCAGGGAGAGGACGCGATGCGGCAAGACCTCGTCCGGCGGTATCAATATTCCGCAGACATTCTCTCTTCGAAGTCCGTCCTCATCGGCGACCCCGGACCGGATCACCTATTTGACCAACTGGTGTACGACCGGGGGGCGCTGACCCTGCATGCGCTCCGGCGTAAAATAGGGGATACCGCGTTTTTTAAAATCCTTCGGGATTATTACGATCGTTATCGGAATGGAAACGCGACCACCGCGGATTTCATCGCTGTGGCCGATGATACCAGCGGCCAGGATTTGAGCAGTTTCTTTCAGGACTGGTTGTATAGTTTTCCCCTGCCTGACATTCCGGAACTGGATTAATACGATACAACCGCCCGCCGAAAGGGGGATTGGCGGTTGGGGTGAGGCTGTTCTGGAAGAAAGACGAAGCGTGAAAGCTTTGAAATCAAAAAAAGTGGGTCAAGTGGGTAATGTAAAATCTGATAGATCAACTACAATCAGTGATAATGGGCCTTAAAGGCAGGATACCCTCCGTTTTTTCAGCAAATGTAATCGATCCTGGAACGCGTAAACATGCCTATCGCGGATAAAAACCTCGAGATCCGATTAATATTCCCGGACCCCGACGCGTAATGATATGTCTGTTTGGAGGCAAAATCCTCTCTTGCAATCCGGGCGCCCCGGTGCCCTAAAAATCCCCACCACCCAGAAAGGAACGTGAACCATGAGTGACCCCAAACAAGTGCGGCCGAACCCCTTCGAGATTGCCCAGCGCCAGCTCGATGAAGCGGCCGCCATCATGAAACTGGACCCGGCCATCCACGAGTTTTTGCGCTGGCCCCTCCGGGAGTTGCACGTCACGCTTCCGGTGAAAATGGACGACGGCACGACCAAGATCTTCCACGGATTTCGGATCCAATACAACGATGCGCGCGGCCCGACCAAGGGCGGCATTCGCTTTCACATCGCCGAGACGGTGGACACCGTGCGGGCTCTGGCGGCCTGGATGACGTGGAAGTGCGCCGTGATGGATATCCCCCTGGGCGGCGCCAAGGGGGGCATCATCTGCAATCCGAAGGCCATGTCGCCGGCGGAGTTGGAGAAATTAAGCCGGGCGTACATCCGCCAGGTCGGGCGCATCCTCGGCCTGGAGAAGGACATACCCGCTCCCGACGTATACACTACGCCCCAGATCATGGCGTGGATGATGGACGAGTACTCGATGATGCAGGGATACAACGAATTCGGCATGATCACAGGCAAACCGCTGGCTCTCGGCGGATCGCAGGGGCGCGGCGACGCCACCGCCCGCGGCGGCGTGTACTGCCTGCGCGAAGCGCAGAACGTGCTCGGGATTAACCTCAAGGGCGGAACCCAGGCCATCCAGGGGTACGGCAACGCCGGCACCTACGCCCATAAGCTGGGGGGAGAAATCCTTGGCCTGAAGACCGTCGCCGTTTCGGATTCCAAGGGCGGCATCTACAATCCCGACGGTCTGGATTATGAAAAGGTCATGGAGCATAAAAAGAAAACCGGATCGGTCGTCGGATTCCCGGGTGCCAAACCGGTCAGCAACAAGGAAATTCTCGAACTCGACGTAACCGTACTGGTTCCGGCGGCGCTGGATGGGGAAATCACCGCTGAGAATGCGCCGCGGATCAAGGCCAAGCTCATCGCCGAACTGGCCAACGGTCCGACCACTCCCGATGCCGATGCGATACTGCACAAGAACGGCTGCTATATCATTCCGGATTTCCTCTGCAACGCCGGAGGCGTGACCGTCTCATACTTCGAAATGGTGCAGAACGCGTACGATTACTATTGGGACGAGGAGCGGGTGCAACGGCGGCTGGATAAAAAGATGACCACCGCTTTCCATTCGGTGCATGAGACAGCCCGCCAATACAAGATCAACAATCGTATGGGCGCCTACATCGTGGCGGTCAGCCGGGTAGCGGAAGCCGTTCGGCTTCGCGGTTGGGCATAACCTGTATCGCCGATGAGATGTCCCGAATAATTCAAGACAAAATGGCCCCCTGTGTTTGGGGCCATTTTATTTTCCGGGGCATTGGATTAGCCCAGCCAACCCAGGTCGCAACAAAATTCCAATTGTTTCATGGCGTCCCATTCGGGAAGGGCATATAATACTTCTGGATCCGTCGATAATTAAATTCCTTATACATCTCGAGACGCGCAGTTTACCGTCGCCCGGAACAGGGAACTACCAGATGTCCGATCCGCCGCTTCGCGCTTCAAAGATTCTTTCCATTCATTTGCAGATCTCGCAATATCCGATCCTGGCAAAGCAGATCCGGCGCCGCATGCGTGAAGAACTCTACCAGCGCGGCGTGATTTCCCGGGAACGTTTGGAAGCCGAGGTGAAGGAGAAGGCCGAGCTCTCCCAGAAGCGCGAGGGTCTGGTTAACCCGCTGGCGGAAGAAGGCGACGACGTTTGGGAGCAGCGGCTCCAGCAGATTCGCGATCAACAGACCGATTTTTACTTCGCCTACAACCTCCCGATCAAGCTTTTTGAATCCCTAATCGAGGAATTGCTCGCGGAACGGAACGTTCACCGGGAGGAAAGCGGCGTGGCGCTTTTCAACCCGGAGTTGACGCCGGTGGAATTATTGCTGCACCAATTGGAGCAGCTAGAAGCCCTCCCCGCAGAACGCCGCGAAAGGGCGCGGACGGAGATCGAAGCCGTGACCGCGGTGTTGGTCAAAACCATGATCAGCGACCAGCCGGGGTTCGGACGCATGGCCCGGCGTTGGCTGGCGAGGGAGGATTTCCAATTCATTCAATCCCGGCGGATCGGGGAGGGAAAAATCGGCGGCAAAACGGGGGGATTGCTGCTGGCCTGGAAGATCCTGCGCACGGTTCTTCCCCAGGAAGTCCACCGGATGGCCGTTCCGAATTCGTATTTTATCGGCGCAGACGTTTTTTATCATTTCCTGGCAGACAACCATCTGGAATTATCCAATCAGAAATATAAATCGCTGGATCAAGTCCGCTCGGAATATCCGACCATCCAGGAGGAATTCCTCCGCCACCGACTTCCCGAGGATGTAGCGGACAGACTGCGGGAAATTTTGCTCGCGGCGGGGAACACACCTTTGATCGCGAGGTCCTCCAGTCTTTTGGAGGACGGGGTGGGCACGGCGTTTGCTGGGAAGTACATATCCGTCTTCTGCCCCAACCAGGGGACGGTCCAGGAGAGATTACGGGACCTCACCGCCGCTGTCCAGCGCGTGTACGCCAGCGTGTTCAACCCCGACGCTTTGTTTTACCGCCGCCGGATGGGCCTGGTGGATTACGATGAACGCATGTCGGTCTTAATTCAGGAAGTCCAGGGAAGCACGTACCACGATGGCTTCTTCCCCACGCTGGCAGGTGTGGCGTTTTCCTACAGCCCAATCGTGTGGGATTCCCGCCTGCGGAAGGAAGAAGGATTCTGCCGGCTAGTGATGGGATTGGGCACGCGCGCAGTGGCTCGCGTGGCGGAGGATTATCCCAGACTAGTCATGCTCAGCCATCCGGCGCTGCGCCCGGAGAACACACCCGCGGATGTCCGGCGCCACTCGCAGAAAATAGTGGATGTCATCGATCTGCGCTGCGCCGAATTGTCCTCGTGGCCGGTTTCCCGGCTGCTACGCGCCGATTATCCGGCGTTACGATGGCTGGCCTCGGTTGACCGGGGCGATACGGTGATGCCCGTCTTTTCCATCGGGCCAGACTTCCAGCCGGAGCGGATGGTCTTGACGATGGATAACTTCCTTCAGCAATCGGATTTTGTCGGATTGCTAAAGGTGGTGTTATCTACGCTGGCCCGGGAATACGGCGTCCCGGTGAACTTGGAGTTCGCCGTCACGCTCGATCCGGAATCCGCGAACCCCGAGATGACATTCCACCTGTTGCAATGCCGGGCGCAGACCGGGGTGTCGGGAGGGGTTCCGTTCAAAATTCCGAAAGGTATACCCGCTGAAGATAAATTCTTCATCGCCACGCGCGTCGTTCCGCAGGGCGCCGTGCGCCAGGTGGACGCCGTTTGCTTTGTCGACCCGGAAGCCTACGGCGCGCTCGCCGATGCTGGGGAAAGAAAAACCGTGGCCGGAATCATCGGCCGTTTGAATAAGCTCCTGGAGGGCCGGTCGTTCATTCTGATCGGTCCGGGCCGCTGGGGTTCGATCAACCCGCTGCTGGGAGTCCCGGTTACCTATGCCGACATCTTCAATACCCGCGCGCTGGTGGAACTGGCCACGACCCAGCAGGGAGCGATACCCGAGCCGTCGTATGGAACTCATTTCTTCCAGGATCTTGTGGAGGCGAGTATCTTTCCGATCGCGGTCTATCCGGATCACCCCGGAGATTTGTTCCGGCGGGAGTGGATGGCGAACGCGAAAAATTCCCTGGCCGAAATGCTGCCAGACGACCACAACCCGAATGATTGCGTGAAGTTGGTGGACATCCCGCGGGAATTCGACGGAAAAAAAATGGATCTCCTCATGGACGGCGAGACGGCGGTGGCCTTCTTGGTCGAACCGGACCGGGACGGACATCCGGAACGCGCCGGGTAGAAGGCTGGATCCGCCCGGACCCGGATTTTGGCAAGTCGTTGTATACTTTATTAACGGCCGGAGCAATTCCCGGCGGGACCGGATTTTGACGCGCGGAGGAGATGATGCCCATGAAGGTTACTTGTTTACAGGAGAACCTCGCCAAAGGGTTGGGGATCGTCGCCCGGGCCGTGTCCCCGCGGAACGTGCTTCCGGTGCTTGGCAACGTTTTGCTGGCCACGGAAGAAGGGCGGCTTAAACTGGCCGCCACCAATTTGGAAATCGGCATCACCTACTGGCTGGGCACCAAAGTGGAAGACGAGGGATCCATTACCGTGCCCGCCCGGACCCTGCTGGATTTCGTCAACACACTGCCGAACGAAAAAATCCATCTGACGCTGGACACCCGCCGGATGTCCCTCAATCTGAAGTGCGAAGCGTTCACCAGCGATATCAAAGGGGTGGACGCCCAGGAATTCCCGGTGCTGCCCAGCGCGGCGTTGGGCGAAGGTTTGTCGCTGAACGTCGTCGATTTAAGGGAAATGATCACGCAGACGACGATTGCCGCCGCGACGGACGATACCCGGCCGGTGCTAACCGGCGTGCTGGTCCGCCTGGAGGGCGATCAGCTTACGCTGGCCGCGGCCGACGGATTCCGGCTTTCCATGCGCAATTCCAAACTGTCCGCGCCGGTGCGCGAAAGCGTCAGCGTGATCATTCCGGCACGCGCGCTCAGCGAACTGGCCCGCCTGGTCGGAGACCAGGACGACACGGTGTGGATGGTCCTTCCCACCGGGCGCGGCCAGGCGGTATTCCGGCTGAAGGACGCGGAGCTTTCCTCGTCGCTCATCGACGGCACTTTCCCGGATTTTCAGCCGATCATTCCGCGGTCGTTTAACACGCGGGCGGTGGTCTCCACGGCGCAATTCCTGAAAGCCTGCAAGGCGGCGGATATCTTCGCCCGGCAAGCTTCGCATTCCGCCCGCATCACGATCACTCCGGGAGCGGAGGCTCTTCCGGGGAGATTGCAGGTGAACGCGACCGCGGCGGAAACGGGCGCGGGCGAGACGGTCATCGACGCCACGGTCGAGGGCCCGGCGATCGAAATCGCCTTCAACGTCAAATATCTTGTCGATGTGTTGACCGTGGTGAACACGCCCAACGTGGCCTTGGAAACCACAGGCCCTGCCAGTCCGGGAGTGATCCGTCCGGTGGGACGCGACGATTTTATCCATGTGATCATGCCGATGCACCTGGGAAAATAGCGGGCTTCATCT
>JBEKDW010000120.1:0-7123 GCA_050014155.1 Anaerolineales bacterium | reverse complement strand
ACATTTTTGCGAAGTGATGCGTAATCAAAACCGCACCCAGCCACAGGTAGCGGTATTTTCTCAGCCATTCCAGATCGTGGGGCAGATGCAGGATGATGATTACCGCGGTTGCGGCGACAGCCAGCCACAGTGTTTGACGGAGCGCCGTGTTCGGCGATAACCGGACGAGAATTTGCAGGCCCCATCCGCACAAAAACATCGCCGTGGAAAAGAGGAATGGATCGCGGCCGGGGAGCGTCCGATCGAGCTGCCAATGGATGATCCAGGCCGCCGCTCCCCAAACCGCAAGCGGGACCAACGCCACCAGATACGTCGGTTGGAAATTCCAGCGGCCGTCCTGTACCGACGGAGCCAGCAGCAGCGCCACGGCGTTGAAGGCCTGGAAGGCGAATCCAAGACCCAGCAGTATCGCTTCCAAACGGGAGCGATCGTTCATGCGGATAGTTCCGCGGGAGGGGGTGGGTTGGGGGTCGTTTCGGAATCCACGGCGCGGAACTCCAGCAGGATGTGGCCGATACGGATCCGGTCACCCGAGCACAGGACCGCGCTTTTCGCCACCGGAATTTGGTTGAGAAACGATCCGTTGCGGGAGTCGAGATCCTCCAGCCACCAACGATCGCCCTCCTTCCATACCCGGGCGTGCACCGCGGATACGGTCTCGTCGGCGAGGGGAATCTCCACGCTGGAGGATCGTCCGATCAAGCAGGAATCCTTCGACAGGGAAAACTGTTGGGACGGCGTGCCGTCATCGCGAATCCTTTGCAGGACCGGACGCCGTCCCCGGGCGGCACCGAAGGATTGCGCCGCGCGCAGATCGCGCCAAAGGACGATCAGGATCAGCGACAGGAATGCATACAGACAAACGGCGAGCGCGATGCGGGCCGAGAGCATCAGGATCGACGCGCTCATCCGGGCGTACCTTCCTCTCCGGCGGGGGCGGGTGCGGGGTGATCGGGCGGGGCGGTGGGCGAATTCTCCGGCCGGATCGGCTGGGTAATGCTTTCCTCGCGATCGTCGCCGTAGATGAGTTCGGTGTTGCCCACGCGAAACACATCCCCGGGTTGCAGCACCCACTCGTGGACGGTGATGTTGTTCACCCGGATCCCGTGTTTGGATCCCAGGTCGGTGAGTAGATACTGTCCCTCGCGGGCCCGCAACTGCGCGTGCCGGCGGCTGACCAGTGTGTCGTCCAGCACCAGGTGGTTGTCGAGTTGGCGGCCGATGTTAATCACCGGCCGGTTGAGCGCAACGTGGCGCCGACCGTTGACGATTAGAAACGCGCCGCGCGGCAGCGTGATGGCCGGATGGGGCTCGGGGGGAAAGGCATCCGTGCTTTCCTCGCCGGAACGGAAAATTTCCGCCTTGGCGCGGATGCTTTCCTCGCGCAGAGAAGGATCGGTTTCCCATTCGATCCGGATTGGATGAAGCAAAATCATCTCGCTTTGCTTGATGTGTTCCTCCACCTTGGCCGTCAGCAGAACCTTCAGGTCCGGAATGGAAGAGGCGCTCTGCGAGATCCGCTTCCCGAACGCCAAGTGGAAAACATTCGGGGCAATCCAGCGTCCATCGGGCCCCGGCCGGGCGCTTTCCTCGAGCGTTTCGATCAGGCGTGCGAGGATCTTCCCGGTGTGCATCGACTGGGCGGACAGAGTGCCGGTTCTCTTTTCGAAGAGATTCTCGAGCTGAATTTCAATCTTGCGCAGTGGATCGGCCATTTCCTCTCCCGGGCAATGGGCAATTATATCCCTCCGGTATTCCGGCCGTTGCGGAGTTGGGTACAATATTCGGCATGTCATTTCTGAGACGTCTGCTGGAGGGCCTGATCGTGGTTTGGGCCGTGGCCACCCTCGCATTCTTCGCGTTGCGGCTCGGGCGCGTTGACCCGATGGCCGCGTTGCTCTCGCAGGGTCTGGCGACCAGGCAGCAGGCGGCGGACATGCGCCGTTCGCTCGGATTGGACCGGCCGCTGCTCGCGCAGTATGCGGACTATCTCAGCGGCATAACGCGCGGCGATCTGGGGCGGTCGATCTTCAGCGGTCAGGACGTGGCCGGGATGATCGCCGAGGCCGCCGGGTATACCGTACCGCTGGCGGTCGTCGCTTGGCTGCTTTCGGTGATTTTTGGGATCGCCTTCGGCGCGATCGCCTCGCGCCGAGACGAACACGGAACGCGGGGGAGGATCGGACGCATTACCGCCCCGCTGCTCGCGATCGGCGCGGCCACGCCGGTCGCCTGGTCCGGATTGATTCTTCTGTGGGCGTCGGTGCCTTTGCTCTCGGCGGTAGTCGCGGAGCCGCTCCGCGCCGCGGTGCGGCTGCTGATGCCGGCGGCGGCTTTAGCCGTCACCGTCGGATGCAGTATCGGGCGCGCAACCGAATCGTCCATCCGCCAATCGCGCGGCGAACCGTTCCGCCTCGCCATGCAGGCCCACGGTTTTCCGCGCGGCATCCGTTTTGATTGGAGATTGCTGCGCGCGTACCTGGCGCCCCTGCTTGCGCTGGCAGGAATGGAAGCCGCCTTCCTCCTGGGTGGAACAATGATCACCGAGGTGGTCTTCGCCCGGCCCGGGCTGGGACGGATGCTGGTGGATGCGATTTTGCGCGGAGACTATCCGGTGGTGCAGGCGGTGCTGGCGCTGGCGGCCCTGGGGTATGTGTTCTTTGGGATCATCGCGGACTTCACGGCCGCCGCCTTGGATCCGCGCCTGCGGGAGGGGCGATGAACCAAGCCGGAACGTTGAGCCCAAGCCTGCCTTCCGAACGCCGCGATATCCCGCGGGCCGCGCTCTTCTGGTTGCTCGTGATTATCGCCGGCGGGATCTGGACCGCGCTGTTTCCCGTTCCGGCGCAAGGCGTACCGCTGCAATCGCCCTCCTGGCAGCATTGGCTGGGAACGGATTTGCTGGGCCGGGATTTCGGATGGCGGCTGCTGGCCGGAGGAATTCACACGCTTGCGGTCGCGACGGCCGCGGCGTGCCTTTCGATTCTGCTGGGTGGAACGTGGGGTATGGCAGCCGGGGCATCCGGAGGATGGATCGATCGGGTGCTTAATCGCATGATGGATGTAGCCCTCTCGGTACCGGCGCTGATCCTGGCGCTGGTGATTCTGGCTGCCCTCGGGCCCGGGGAGATGGCGGTGGCAATTGCGGTGGGGGTGGGTGGAGCCGCGACCTTCGCGCGCCTGGTGCGGGCCGAGGCGGTGCAGATCCGTAACCGCGAATATTTTCTCGCTTCGCGCGCCCTGGCTGCGGGCGGAATCCGAATGGTGAGATCGCATCTGCTTCCGAACATCGCCGGCCCGCTGTCCGCCTACGGCGCATTGCATTTCGGGTGGGCGATTGTGAACGCCGCATCGCTTACGTTCCTGGGTTTTGGCGGTTCGCCTTCGGCCGCCGAATGGGGGCGGATGCTCGGCGAAGCACGGTTGGTTTTCTGGCAGGCTCCCGCGCAGGCGGCCGCGACGGCATTGGCGCTGGCGGTTACGGTTCTGGCGGTACAGCGCATCGGCCGATGGGGGATGGAAAGGGATGAACGGTGAAGCTCCTTGTGGCTTGGCTCTCCCGCGGATAATGGATAATGAGCCGTGAAATGTTGTCGGTGTTCCTGCTGATGATCCCGATTTCCGCTGCCCTGGGGAGGCATTTTCTGGCTTGCGGTTGGGGAGTTGGCCGTCACCTCGTATAATTTGATTAATATTTTGCCCGATAATCTGCGATTTCCACGCGGGATAGTGAAAAAAAAGACAAATATTAATATAGATAAAATGGATTAGATATATAATATTTAGAGGATCCTGCGCAGGCATAATAATCCGCAGGAAAGACTTAAATCAATATCAACTCTTCTATTTAATGGAGGTTGCCATGGCTGAATATAAGAAACCCTCGGATGACGAAATACGTCAGCATCTGACGCCTGATCAATATCAGATTACCCAGTGCTCGCTTACCGAGCCGCCGTTCCAGAACACCTATTGGAACAACAAGCGGCCGGGGATCTATGTAGATATTGTATCCGGCGAACCGCTCTTCAGTTCCCTAGATAAATACGACTCCGGGACCGGTTGGCCGAGTTTTTTCAAACCGCTCGAGCCCGAGAATCTCACCTTTCATATCGACCGAGAAATGGGAATAGAGCGAACTGAAGTGCGATCCCGGAATGCGGATTCGCACTTGGGGCATATATTCGACGACGGACCTAAACCGACGGGAAAGCGCTATTGTATGAATTCCGGCTCGCTACGGTTCATCCCGGTCGAGAACATGGAAGCCGAAGGATATGGAAAATTCCTCTCCCTATTCGGCAAGCCGGAAGCGGATAAAGGTTCTGTAAAAAATGTTTCCAAAGGCTGAGGGAACAGGGTTTATTTCAGCGGCTTTTCAGTCCCGGGGGATTTTCCGTTCTTGTGAGGGTTGAAAATTACACGCCTTTTCGCGTATAAAGTAATTGAACTTCGAACGGGGCGGAGCCACAGGTTCCGCTTGCTTTCCATGCCGGGATGATAAATCCTATGGATTGATGATCCTCCCGAATAGGAAAATCTTCCGCCAATTTGAATCGAGAGAATCGGCATTGGCTCGTTTTGGGACGCACATATCACCTGCTGAATGCCATTCTGTAGAAAGGGGACGCGGTCGAAATATGTTTTTTCTTCCCTTTACGCCGGAAGAGGCAATGCAGGAAACCGAAACTTTATTGGAAACCCAACGCAGGGAGAAAAAATCCTCATCCTGGGTTTTTACTGAATTAATCGGCTGGGAAGATCGAAATAAGGGGCGTGTTCTTCCGGTATACGGGAAGTATTATCACATCGCGTCGCAAGCCCGGCGGGTTGCCGACCAGGAGATTTCCCTGGAGGAAATGCAGGACGATCTTCAGGAGCTTTTTAGCAGATATTGGAGCCTCCTTCCCGCGCTGTCGCGCTTCCTAGCCGCAATCGGGAAAATCCTGGCGGTGGCGATACTCTTCCTGGTCGTTGGAGCGGCGCACTATGGCCTCAGCCTGCTGGTGGGAAACGCTCTGGCGGCGTCGATTATTATCGGGGTTCTGGCCGCCATCGTGCTCGTTCCGCAAGGCGTGCGCGGCCTGTGGGTCTTGTACACGAAGAGAGTTGACGCTATGTACGCGGTATATCGACGTTCCGTCGCCCAGAGGCTGCATGTGTTTTTCTCCTCGCGCTGCCCACGGTGCGGAAGAGACCTGCGGAATATCCTTCCGGACGAGGCCGGCGTCATCCAGTGTGAATGCGGTTTTCGTGTGAATAGAAAATCGGAAATCCGGGGAAACGTCTGACCCTTCCTCGCCCGTTCCAACTCCATGATTGGCTGTTGCAAAAAATCAAGCGGTCGCGCCAAGACGAATGAGTTGTTGCGCCTGGTCCTCCAGATCCGGACCGGCGGACAGCCAGTGGATTTGCGGATCGTCGGCGCGGAACCAGTTGGCCTGATGCCGGATCAAAATGCGCGTCGACCGGCGGATTTCGGTGGTGCATTCCTCGATGGTGAGTTCACCCTGCAGGTAGCGCACAATTGAACCATACCCCAGCGCACTGAATGCGGGCAGGCGCGGAGAATATCCTTTCTGCAGCAATGCCCTGACTTCTTCCACCCAGCCGGCTTGGAACATCCGGTCGATGCGGGCGTCCGCGAGGGAATATAACTCCGGCCGAGGCCGGTTCACTCCAAGCAAAAACGGCCGGAACGGGACCTCCCGGCGCGTCCGCTGCGCCGAAAATGATTTGCCGGTGGAAAGAACAACCTCGAGCGCGCGGATCACGCGGCGCGGGTTCTTCGGGTCGATCGCCGCCGCCGCGGCCGGATCGAGCCGCGCAAGTTCGTCATTTAATGCGGCGAGCCCTTCCGCGGCGGCCCGTTCCTCGAGCCGGATGCGCAATTCCGGCGAAGGGGCGGCGGGCGGGATCTCCCATCCTTCCAGAAGCGCAAACACATACTGGCCCGTTCCACCCACGCAAAACGGCAGCCTGCCGCGGGCTTGGATTTCCGTGATGCATTCCAGGGCGGCCGCCTGGTATTCCGCCAGGCTCCACGGGTGATCCGGATCGGTTACGTCGATCAGATGGTGCGGCACCCGGGACCGTACGTCCGGAGACGGTTTGTCGGTGCCGATGTCAAACCCGCGGTAAAGCAGCCGGCTGTCGGCGGAGATGATCTCGCCGCTCAATCGCTGCGCGAGCGCGACGGCCAGCGCGCTCTTTCCCGCGCCCGTGGGGCCGACAAGAAACACTACCGGGCTTTTATCCGCTGACGGCATTTTCGAAGACCTCGATTCGCTCCAGCGTTCCCGTCCGGCTATATTCAATCGCCACCATATCGATCCGCCAGGGTTTATCCATTCGCCCGGTTTCCTGCAGGTAATACTGCGCCGATTCCAACAGATGTTTTTTCTTCCGCCGGGTTATCGCTTCCTCCGGCAATCCATGGCTTCGCCCGCGCCGGGCTTTGACTTCGACGAAGATGAGAAATTCTCCAGCCTGTGCCACCAGATCCAGCTCGCCGGACGGAGTCCGCACATTGCGCCCGAGAATTGTATATCCCTTGCCGGAGAGGTGATTCGCAGCGGCGTCCTCCCCCTTTTTCCCGAGAAGTTTATTATCCGACGCCATGCGCGGTCCTTTCCCCGGAAAGCAGCGAGGCGAATTTTTCCAGATGCTGCTGGGTCACGCGGCGGATGTCGAAGGCCTGCGCAGTCTGAACGGCGCCCGTCGCGAGACGCCTGCCAAGCGCCGGGTCGCGAGCGACCCGGCAGATCTTCTCCGCAAAATCCGCGGGTGAGTCGTCCGAGAGCAGCCCGTTCACGCCGTCCTGGACCGTCTCTGAAATCCCTTCGCCCTCGACTGCGACGACGGGCAATCCGGCGGCCATGGCCTCGATCAGGGAAAGCGGATGAACTTCCGTGC
Source organism: Anaerolineales bacterium (assembly GCA_050014155.1). GTDB lineage: Bacteria > Chloroflexota > Anaerolineae > Anaerolineales > RBG-16-64-43 > FEN-1073. The sequence continues at coordinate 208 of JBEKDW010000120.1, read as the reverse complement.
GCGATGCAGTCAGAAACAAATCGCAATCCGCGAGCAATGCGGGCAGATCCCGGTGCGGTCGCTCGCCCAGGAAAGTTACCTGCGCTGCGATCCGCAGGCTGCGGGCAAGGTCTTCGAGCGGATCTCGCTCCGGTCCGCCGCCGACCACCGCCAACTCCAGCGCCGGGTGCAGGGAGACGGCGATGGAAAAGGCGCGCAGCAGGAAGCG
>JBEKDW010000119.1:0-7217 GCA_050014155.1 Anaerolineales bacterium | reverse complement strand
CGTCAGCTGGGTCTTTGCTCTCGGCGCGCTGGTACTCGGCGGATTCGGAATCTATATCGGTCGGTTCCTGCGCTTCAACAGCTGGGATATGCTCCTCAACCCAAAGCCGCTGATCAAGGAACTCCTCAGCTGGGTGCGCCACCCCAAATCCAATTCGGACGCGTTTATCTTCGCCATCACCTTCTCGGTCTTCTTTGCCGCAATTTATTTTGTCGTCGTTGGGATTCTCAATTTAAGAAGAGTGGATAGCAAAGAATAGGAATCGCTTCGTCATTTATTCTCGGGTAAACTTTGGCGCGGGCATAAATGCCCGCGCCAGAAATACTAAGACCCATCAGGGCTGTCCCCCGGGCAAGGTTTTTTCCCTAAGCCCGCTACGCGGGCTTCGTATCCCGGCGCGGCGACCTGTCCTGAGCGGTTTTTGCGAAGGATCAATCACCGCGCATGCATCCACTGATAAGCGATTTACTATAATAAGGGAGATTCGTTCGCGAGTTTAGCTCGATCCACCCGCGGATTATTTTCCCGCCGCAGGCTTCGAAGCCGCCAGGCTCTCGCTGAAGTCCTCCAGCTCCGGACGAGTGGCCACCCCAAGCGGTACCAGAAAGATCAGCGCTCCCGCCGCGGCAAACAGCACGACAATGTTCCCCTTGATCGCGGCTCCCGAGATGGCCTGGGAAATCGGACTCAATCCGGTCGTGCTGAGCATCAGCATGCTCATCGTCCGGCCGAGGATCTCTTTGGGAGTGCGCGATTGAATCCAAGTGAGCACGATGATGATGAGGTAGCCGTTTCCCAATCCGAGTAGAATCATGATGACGAAATCCACCTCGGTGGAGCGGATGATTCCCAGCGATCCGATAACCAAACCGAACGCGGCCAGCGAACCGAGCAGGAAATATTTCATGGCCTTTCCGTTCGGGCGCGGCAACTGCCCGGCCAGCAGGTAGCCCGCCAGGTTGCCTCCCGCCAAAGCGGAGATCAACAGCCCGAAGGCCACCGCCCCGCCCGGCAGATACCGGTTGGCCAGCACCGGGATCCCCACCAGAACCGGCCCGATGAAGAGAAAGTTCACCAGCGTGACGACCAGGAACATGAGCCGCAGCGCCTTGTCATCCCACAAATACTTCATCCCGACCAGGATGGAAGCCCAGATGCTTTCTTTGGCGTGAGGGACGCCGGAGGCGGCCGGCAAACCGCCGCCGCCGCGCATCAGGAGCAGGGCGCCGGCCGATACGGCGAAGCTCAGCGCGTCGATGGCATAGGCCAGGCCGACTCCCAAAAGCGATTTGGAGAAACCGGCGATCAGGAGCCCGGCCACGGTCGGTCCGATGAACCCCACCAGTTGATTGCTCCCCAGGATAATCGAATTGCCCGCCTGAAGATCCCGGTCCGTTACCAGCATCGGCACAATGCTGTTGGTGGCCGGAATGGCAAACCCCGCCACCAGCCCGAAACCCAGGCTGAAAACGAACAGCATCCACAGATGGACATTTCCGCTCAGCACCGCCAACGCCATGAGCGCGGTAAATCCCAGGCGAAGGACGTCGGAGCCGATCATGATCCGGCGCGGCGAGAACCGGTCGGTGACGGCTCCGCCCAGGAGCATGAACACCGCGCGCGGGATGCCTCCTAGCGCCAGCACGATTCCCAGCACCAGGGGATCATGCGTCAGTTGCAGCACGAGCCAAGGAGTGGCGATGATGGCGAATTGATCGCCCAGCATGGAAGTGGAGGCTCCGCCGAACAACAACCGGAAATCCCGGAGGGAGAGCACGCGTACCATTGGATTTTTGGGCGGGGAAATGACCGGCATCGTTGGTTCCTTTTAGTAATCAGGATTTTTTTCGAACGATCCTTCCACCGGCTCGGTCCGCTGCCCGGCGTTCGCGCGTCCATGCGGAGGGGCTAACGGTTCGGCCGGCGCAAACTCCGGATCCGATCGGTGGGCAGAATGATCGCCCCTTCCGAAATATCCGGAGCCAAACTCTTTTCCGCGCAACAGGATCAAAATTATACCCTGCAACCTTCGCATGCTTCACCCCCCGCAGACGGGAAAATCCCCGGGGGAAAAGTTAAGGATATAATTCTGCTTCACCCGGTTCATGCAACGGGATTTTTTCACTGCGCAACGAGGATGTATGTTCGATAAACTGGCGGGCCTCGTAGCCCGTTACGAAGAATTGCATAACCTGATGGTCCAGCACGCCGGGGACTATGCACGCGTGGGCGAACTGGCGCGCGAGCGTTCCGAGCTCGAGCCGGTCGTGCTCAAATACCGCGAGTATAAAAAAGCGCAATCTGCCCTCGATCAGGCCAGGGCGATGCTGTCGGATTCCGATCCGGAAATCAAAGCCCTCGCCGAGAGCGAGGCGGCCACGCTTTCTCCGCACCTCGAAGCGCTGGAAAAGGAACTGAAATCTCTGCTCCTTCCCAGGGATTCGCGCGACCAGCGCAACGTGATCGTCGAAATCCGCGCCGGAACGGGCGGCGACGAGGCCGGCCTGTTCGCCGCCGACCTCTTCCGCATGTACAGCCGCTACGCCGAGAAGCACAATTGGAAGACCGAGCTGCTTTCCCAGAGCGACACCGGCATCGGCGGATTCAAGGAAGTGATCTTCGAAGTGAAGGGCAAGGGCGCCTTCTCGCGGCTGAAGTTCGAATCCGGCGTGCACCGCGTCCAGCGTGTGCCCGTCACCGAATCCTCGGGCCGGATCCACACCTCCACCGCCACCGTCGCGGTGCTGGCCGAAGTGGACGAGGTGGAGATCGACATCCCCGAAAAGGACATCAAGATGGAGGTTTACCGGTCCTCGGGCGCGGGCGGGCAGAACGTGCAGAAGAACTCCACCGCGGTGCGCCTGACCCATGTGCCCACCGGGATGGTGGTGCAATGCCAGGACGAGCGCTCCCAGTTGCAGAACCGTGTGCGGGCGATGGCCATCCTGCGGGCGCGCCTGTACGAGATCGAGGAGGAGAAGCGCCGGAACGAAATCGAAAAGACCCGCCGTTCCCAGGTGGGCAGCGGCGAACGCTCGGAAAAGATCCGCACCTACAACTTCCCGCAATCGCGCATCACCGACCACCGCGTCGGGATCTCGCTGCACAACATGGCCGCCGTGCTCGACGGTGAGATCGACCCCTTCATCGACGAACTGTCGCAGCGCGACGAAACCGAGCGGCTGCAGACCGCCGGCGAAGAGTGAACGACCCCCTTCCGTCAGCCTCCACTGTCGGCGCGGCGCTCGAGCATGCGCGGCGCGAGTTGCATAATTCCGAAGCCGGCTCCCTGGAAGCGCAGGCATTGCTGGGAAGCCTGCTTCGCCGCCCGCGCAATTGGATCCTCGCCCATCCGGAAGCCATCTTTCCGCAAGCTCTCTTCATTAAATATCTGGCTTTGATCCGGCGCGCAGCCGCGGGGGAGCCGCTCGCCTATCTCACCGGATTCCAGGAATTCTTTGGCCTCTCTTTCGAGGTGACGCCGGACGTGCTCATCCCCCGGCCGGAAACTGAGCTCCTGGTGGAAACGGCGCTGGGTTGGTTATCCGAAAACCGTCAAAAGATACCGCACCAGCCGCATCCGATTCGCGCCGTCGATCTCGGCACCGGATGCGGGTGCATCGCCGCGGCACTGGCCGTCCGCGTCCCCGATCTGCGCGTGACCGCAACCGACATCTCCTTCCGAGCGCTCGCGCTCGCGGCGCGCAACCTCGCGGCGTTGGGCGTTGCCGGCCGCGTTCGTTTGCTCCAGGCGGACTTACTCGCTTCGCTGCGCGGACCGGTCGACCTGCTTTGCGCGAATCTTCCTTACATCCCCGCCGCCGCGCTGGACGCTCTGCCCGTCGCCCGTCACGAACCGCGGATTGCGCTCGACGGCGGGCCGGATGGGCTGCGGCTGATCGCGCGCGCGATCGGCCAATCCGCTACGCTCCTGGCCGTGGGCGGGCTGGCGCTTTTTGAAATCGAAGCGCCGCAGGGTGAGGCGGCGCGCGATCTGGCGGAACGATTTTTCCACAAGGCAGCAATCACCGTGAAAAAAGACGCCGCGGGGAACGACCGGTTGTTGCTCATTCAGACGTGACCTAACCCTCCACCCTGTTTAAATCCAGGAAGAAACCTGTGAGATGGAGACCCTCTCCCATTCCCTTTAGGGAAGGGGAAAGGGGTGGGAGGTTAGGTCAGATCGGATAGAATCATCCTTACCTCCGTCCGATTTCGATGCGAAAGGAAAGGTGCTCCGTGGCCGATAAATCCGCACTGACTTTAGAACAACGAATGAGCTTGGCATTCCCCGCCCCGCAGGACGTTCCCGCTCAGTTCCGCCCGGACTCTTCCGCCTACGAGAGGCTCTTTCTGCTGGATGGGAAAGTACGCACCTGGGAAGGCGCGGCGAGCGAGGTCCTCTCGCCGATCTGCCTGAAGCAGGACGGACAATGCGAGCGCACGCCCATCGGAAATGTGCCGGCGATGGATGAGACGGCGGTGATGGCGGCGGTGGATGCGGCGGTGCGCGCCTGGGATAACGGGCACGGCGCGTGGCCCACCGCGAGCGTGGCGAGCCGAATCGAAGCGGTGGAGGGGTTTATCGCCCGCATGATCCAATCCCGCGAGGAGGTCGTGCGCCTCTTGATGTGGGAGATCGGCAAGAATCTCGAAGACAGCCGCAAGGAGTTCGACCGCACGGTCGAATACATCCGGCGGACGATCGACGCGCTCAAGGATCTCGACCGCACCAACTCGCGCTTCGCATTCGACAGCGGCATCATGGCGCAGATCCGGCGCTCGCCGCTGGGAGTCTGCCTCTCGATGGGGCCCTTCAACTACCCGCTCAACGAAACCTATACCACGCTGATCCCGGCGTTGATCATGGGCAACACGGTCGTGGTCAAACCGCCCAAGTTCGGGACGCTCGTGCACCAGCCGCTGCTGGGCGCGTTTAGCGAATGCTTCCCGCCCGGCGTGGTCAACTTCATCTACGGACCCGGCGGGCGCATCATCGAGCCGATTATGCGCAGCGGGAAGATCGACGTGCTGGCCTTCATCGGCTCGAGTAAGGTGGCCGATCTGCTCAAGCAGCAGCACCCGCATCCGCATCGCATGCGCGGGGTGCTGAGCCTGGACGCCAAGAACCCCGCGCTGATCATGCCCGACGCAGACTTGGATACTGCCGTGCGCGAATCCCTCGTCGGCGCGCTCACTTTCAACGGCCAGCGCTGCACCGCGCTCAAGATTTTCTTCGTCCACGAATCAATTGCCGAGAAGTTTCTCACGCGCTTTTGCGATGCGGTGACCGCGCTGCCCTTCGGGATGCCCTGGCGGGACGGCGTGCGCATTACACCGCTTCCGGAAGCCAACAAGATCGCCGAGCTCAACGCGTATGTGGATGACGCGAAAGCGCAAGGGGCGCGGGTGGTTAATCCCGGCGGAGGCACTTCCTACCAGACGCTGTATTTTCCCGCGGTGGTGTACCCGATTGCGCCCGCCGCAACCCTTTATGACGAGGAGCAATTCGGGCCGGTGATTCCTGTCCTTCCGTACCGCGAGGAAAGCGAGTTTCTCGATTTCGTCACGCATTCGAATTTCGGCCAACAGGTGAGTTTGTTCGGGAACGATCCGGTAAAGATCGGCGGATTGGTCGACAAACTCGCCAATCAGGTATGCCGGATCAACCTCAACAGCCAGTGCCAGCGCGGACCGGATTCGATGCCATTTACCGGGCGAAAGGATTCCGCCGAAGCGACCCTTTCGATCAGCGACGCGCTGCGCTGCTTTTCGATCCGCACGCTGGTCGCGGCCGAATCCAACCCCGCCAACCGGGATCTCATTGAGAAAATCGTCACCGGCCGGAAATCGAGTTTCCTCAACACCGATTTCATTCTATAAAACCTCTGAAAATCATCTTTCGTCCGGAGCTAATCCCGCGCTTCGCTCGGGATGGGCGCTCCATACTTTCAACAGCCCCCGGCTCAAGGCGGGTTCCAAAGCCGGATTTATTTTATCCTCGCGGAGCGGGGACCGGCGCTGTTAATAGTCGGGGGATTTATCCCCCGACGAGCGGACTTTTTCAGAGGTTTCATTGTAATTATTTTTAACTGGCAGTTGTTACTTTTTTTATCCACGGAACCCGCCCTGGACCGGCGGGCCGGGGGCGGGTATCCAGAAGCAGACGGAGTGGTTCCATCAACGCACGATCTGGATTCCCGCTACGAGCGCGCGGGAATGACAACATTCCCTAACCCTGTTATGCCCACGCAAACCCGCCCCGGACCGGCGAACCGCGGATTACGAAGGATATTACTAATTATTTCGTGTTCTTCGTGCCCTTCGTGGATAATTGTTATTTTTTCTTCTTCATCGCGCGCCGTAGCACAGTCTTAAGCTTTTCCGGCGCCGCCCGGCGCGGATCCCCCAAATATATTTCGTGATGCTCATTTTGCAGGGCGTACCCGTTTTCCGCCGCATAGGCTTGCATCCGTTCGAGTGTAGCCGGCTCGGTGGCATACGGGCCGATATGCATCGTCTGGATGCACAGCCCTTCGCAGAATCGTTTCAGACGCAGTTTCTTTACCGAAGGGGAAGGCCGTTTTTGCCGGATTTTGCCGAGCGCCTCGGTGAACATCTCCGCAGTGATGTGATCCGGCTGCATGATCATCGCCCGCCAGCGCCAGTTGTCGGGCTGGGTGATATCGAACCGGCCGTCCTCCACCCACCACAACGCTTCGAGCGCCATCACCGGATAGTCGATCGCGTTTTCCTTCCGCAACTTCGACATGAACTTGAGCGTGAAGGCGGCGCCGAAAAGCGCCTGCATCGCTTCCTGGAAGGCGGGCGATGTTCCGGGTCCCTGACCCTTCTCGATTCGCCCGTCGATCATCACGAATTGAAAGTCGGGCACCTCCACCACGACCACCTTCCTGGCGGATGGGAGATATAAATCTTTATATATCTTTCGCAGGTCGAGTTTTTTCATGTTTATCTCCTTTCGTGAACGAGCTGTGAATGGCATACGTGTATTTATTAATTTTCCAGGATGCATTCGAGCAATGCCAATTAAACTACATTTACCGTGAAAGATCCTTGTGACGGATCGGATATCCGTCAGATCTTCTTTATTCGATCTATTGGACATCAAGGCAGATTCCTCTATCTCCATTGTGCCAAAACCAGACCATAAGGTGATGATATTCATCTCCGGTGAAGCAACATGTCCATGCAGA
>JBEKDW010000118.1:0-7218 GCA_050014155.1 Anaerolineales bacterium | reverse complement strand
GCAGGTCGGCGTCCGCGACGAAGTCGGGGAACAGGTCCATGACGGGCGCGAGGGCGGCGACGAGTTGAGCCTGGGCCGCGCGATCGGCCTCGGCGGTGAGTCTTCCGCCGGGAGTCAGGAACTTCACATCCGTACCGCCGACGGAGGTGGCAACCACCGGAACTCCCGCAGCGTATGCCTCCAGCACGACGTGAGGCAATCCTTCGTAGTCACTATTCAGTACAAAGAGATCCGACGCCTTTAGATAGGCCATGACCTGCTGGCGCGAAACGTTACCGGTGAAAACGACCCTGTCGGCCGCGCCGCTCCGGGCCGCCAACGATTCCAGGTTCGATCGTTCCGGTCCATCGCCGATTACCAGCAGCCGCAAATCGCTTCGAGTGGAAAGCCATTCGATCAACGCGTCGATCCCCTTCCATTGCACAAGCCGCGCTACCGTGATCAGCGTTCGTCCGGGGAAGGGGGGCAGCGAAGCCGGCGGAGTATCGGGAAGAACCTCCACGGCGTTATAGATCGTTTTAATTTTCGACGCGGGAATACCCCACCCCGAAATAATTCCCGCCAGATAACGGCTTGGCGCTATGACCAAATCTGCGCGCCTGGTTACCACGGTACGCAGCCATTTAATCATCTCCCAACGCAACGGTTGACGGCGCGCTTGGAATTCCTCAATGGTTGGACTTCCTACCCCTTGATTTCGGGCGCGCTCCCAAGCCCAATCCCCGACCACCTTCATCACCAGTCTCTTTCCGGTAAGCACCGCGGCGATCGCCGCTTCGATGAAAAGACCGTTGGCGTAAATCAGATCGGCAGCGCCTGCCAATCCGCAAATGCTTTGGATGGTTTCGATCATCCGCGGGATACGCAGCTTCCGGCGCCGGATGCGGCGCACCGGGAAGGGAAACACGCCGCCCGCGGCCGGGTCGTCCGCCAGCGCGACGACCACGACGGAATGCCCGCGCGCCACAAGCGCTTCCGCAATGCGCGGAACGTAGGAAGCCGGACCGCCGATATCCGGAGGGAAAATCCCGGCGGGAAGTACGATCCTCAGGCGGCGTTCGGAAGCGGCTACGGCGTTCGGGCGCATATCGCATACCCCCGGCTTTCCCAGACCAAATCGTATCCATCCCACAGGCACCCCACCGGGTGAAGGTCCCGATCCGTCCCGAGAAATTCCACAACCCGGTAGTCGTTTCCCGGCGCAAGATCGGAAGCCACGGCATTCGGAGCTTTGTCGATATATCGAAGTCCGAAATCCAGCCAGCCCCAGGCCAGGGTAATGTCGCTTTCGCCGTGGAACCTCGTCACGCCGATCGATATCGGTGTATCCGGATTTTTATGGGCTTCTTCCGCCAGCCATTGCAGCGCCTGTATCTCGCCGCTTTCCCGTCCGCCGTATCCGAAGCGCAAAATGGAATCCGCTTTTGCCAAAACCGATCGATACGGGAAGAACAGACCGACCGCGAGGATCCACACCGCAATCGTTATCCCACGGGACGGCTTTATCCAATGGATCAAACCCGCGACAGCCGCCACGATGGCGATGCATTGCAGCGGCCAAAACCACCAGAAACGCCAAGATCGTTCGATTTCGGAAAGCACAACCAGAAAAAATCCGCAACCGCCGATCATCGCCGCCAGGACGCCCATTTCCTTCGGCGCATCCTCCCAACGCGAGGCAAGCAGCAAACCGATCCCCATGGAAATCCACAGGAGGATTCCATACGCGCTGATCTGCGCCAGCAGCAGCCGCGCCGGCAAGTTCCAGTCCGGATCCCCGACGAGCAGTGTGCCGATCACCGCCGGACGGATGAGAAGGAAAATCAATGCGGTTCCTAGCGCGCACGCAAGCAGGTACTTCCAGGCCGCAATCGCCCGGACCCTGCTCCATCCGCTGGAAATTCTTTCTACCCCGCGGAGTGCGCCAAACACCAGGACCCAGAATCCGGTCAGATACACGCCAAACAACAGACCTGCCGGCCAAGCCGGATCGCTGACGAGGAAATATCCGGAATCGAAATTCCGGTCGGATTTATTTAGCAACGTGCAAAGCTGCAATTCAAACTGCGCCCCTCTCCCTATTCCGGGATAAATCACTCGATGGGGATCACTCACTCCGGTCCATGGCATATAGACCATATCTTGAAAATCCAATTCTCCGGGCAGCGAAGCGTAGCAGTAGACCGGCGTCGAAGGTTGCGCCTGCGCAACCGTTAAATCCCGGCGCAGGACCATGATGCCGATGTCGGTGAATCCGCGTCCGGCCTCGAAACGTAGATACGGCCACCACACGACGACCAACGCGGCCAGCGCCGCGGCAAGGCTGCGCCACGAAACCGGTCGACGGTAGATAAGCGCAATCAAGGCCATCGCAATCAGCGCCGGGGCGATGGTGAAATACACATACACTCCCAAACCTGCCAGGAGCAATGCGGCGGAGAATGCGTGTGGAGCGCGGTCACGCACCCAGCGCATAAGGAAATAGAGCATTCCCACGACGAAGAAGGGATGCCCGTTGGGCCAGAGGGTCGGTCCGGTGATCGGGAGGAGACCCGCCACCGCGACGGCCACCCAAGCCGCGCCGCGGCCGAGAGAGTTCCGCACGATTAAAAAAAGAAATAACAGGGTGCCGAAATGGAGCAGAACCGCGCCGGGAACTTCCGCCAGGCGCGGATCCGGCATGAGCAGCACGCCCGGAACCATCAGATACGAGGTGCCCGGCGGCCCCCAGCCTGAATAAGAAAGGCCCTGGCCGCGGTAGGGGATGACGCCGTTGCGAAGCAGATCGATCGCGTTGCCCTGATGGGCGAGGATATCCGGGCTGTCGAAGGGGGATTGATCCCGCCAGCCGGAATACATCAGCAGGCTGGCGGCGAGCGTAATCGCCACAATCCATCCAAGGTCCGCAAGGTCGGCAAGCGAGAATCGCTTGATCATGGAACCGTCATCCTCGTGCGAATAATTCCGGACGCATATCCGGCACCGGGTTATGCCGCATTACGGGAGCGAGTATTCTTGAACCGTCACGCCCGCGGGTAGGCTGGCGGAGAATTGTTCCAGCGCCGAACGCAGTGCGTCCGCCCCCTCCGGTACGACGGCGTACCACGTCACGGTCGCGCCGCCGCATACGATATTATCGGGAATAGTCCAGGCTGCCACCCGCGCCCATTGCGCGGGAACCGCTGCTCTGCCCGTTGCCGGATTGTAATCAAACCAGTTGTCATAGATCACCGCGATTTGAACGCCCTCCGCTGAAGTAAGGAAATCCAGCGTCCCCGCAACGTCCCGGTGCCACGACCCATCGAGCTCGGCCTGCATCGCCGGCCGGGAGGCCAAACCGGAAAGATCCATCAGATGAATATCGTCCAAGAAATCAATCGCTCCGATATCGTTCGCCGCCACGCGCCCCTGCGGATAATACTCCCTCAGGAAGAGTCCCATCTGATATTGTTGCTGCCAGATGTTGCGGGAAGCCAGCGGCGTTTCCCATATCGCCCGAACCGCGGAACTGCCCAGGGGGATGGCCACCAGGATGGCCGCGCACGCCGCCGTGACCGCCGAAGTCGCGTGATGCCGAAGCGCAGCCCAATCCACAGCGGGAATCCCGACGCATCCGATTGCCCAGATTCCGAGGGTGTTCAAATACGCCTGATAGCGGAAAAACCAATCGGAGGCAATCCCCAACGAATGCAGGACGGCAACCATTAAGAACAGGACGGCCGGCAGCAACCGGTCATCCCATAAACCGCGCAGCGGAACGGTCCGCGCGCGGAACAGTAGCATCATCAGAACGATCACGGCGAGGGATTGCCACACCGGCAGCTGCGGCACGTTAATATTCATGATCGGCTGGAACGGCCGCGCCAGAACGCCCCACAAGGCGGCGGGGCTGGTTGCATCGATGCCGCTGTGCTTGACCAGCACCGAGTTGGGCAGGAAGGACCAGCCCTGACCGAGCGAATAGATCCCATACAGGACGACCGGCAATGCGGCCGAGAGTCCGACCAGGATCGCCGCTTTCCACCGGCCGCGGAATACCAGCAAAAGGCCAATAGACGCGGCGATAAAACATCCTTCGTAGCGCACCGCGGAGGCCAAGGTTCCCAGCAGGCAGAGGAGAAGCAGGCGGCCGGGTTTTTCGGCCGCGAGATAATGCACCGCGGTGGCCGCAAACGCCACGGCCGCTAGCGCCTGAAGCATCGTTTCCATTCCGTTGAAGAGAATCGGCCAGAGGGGCAGGAAAAGCATCCAACCGATCAGCATCGCCAGCGTCCATCCCGGATGGTTTTCGCGTCCCGTCCATTCCCGATAGAGGACGGCCATCAGGATCGCCGATGCAGCCAGGGCAATGCTCAGCGGCAGAATCTCCCGCACACCGAAGATTTTAAACACCCCCGCCAGAAGAACCGGCCAGAGGATGGAACTGGAAGAGGAGGAAAATTCATACGGCGTCACCCCCCACACCCCGTTTTGCACGATGTGTTTGGCGATGGCCATATGAATGTATGCATCGTCCAGATTATAGATAAATCGCCCGCCGGTTTCGCGCAGGATCAAGAGGTATACAAGCGCCGCCCCGGCGGCCGCAATCCCAAAGGCCGCGAGTAGAGGGAAATGACGCTGCAAAAAAATGAAATAGTCGCAAACCAGAGCGCCGGGAACACCTGCTAGCCCGATAAGTCGGTCAACCGCGAGAGGCGGACAGGTTGCCATGCGCAGCACGGACAACACCTCCGGGTGGATACGTAGCGTGTCGGCACCGAGGTCCCGCAGGTTGCGGGTCGTGGCCATCGCCTTCTTGACCGTTTCGGTGGTCCTTGCTCTGGTTTCGCGGTAGGCTTTGGGCGCGAAGCGGAGGAACCAGTCGTTGTACATGTCAACGGACTTACGGATGTCCTCTTTCCATCTGAGCGTCTTGGTGCTATTGACCGGCATGATTCTCGCTTTCTCTACGTTCATCATAGGGACGGAAACTGCCATCGTCCACCGATGAATTGGCGGCGGACCGGGTCACCACGTTTTCTGCGGCCCATGTTCCCAGCCGGGCACGGTGAGGAAGGGATTGAGGAACTCAAGGCGCAGTTGTTCTTTTTTGTAGTCAGGGGTCAGGAAGACCTTGTGGTCCTGGTCGAAGTGATCAACCAGACATTTGACGGCGTCGGGCGCAGACGTGCCCATGCGGCATAAGGATAGGCGTGAGCCGAGCGAAGTCAAATGGACGTGCTAACCGACCGGGGCCGCCGCGGCCTGTAACGAGTTGAGGAGCGAAAAAGAACCGAGCAAATAGCGGGTTGCGCCTACAGGTCATAACTCGGCAATTATGTGCTGGTTAAGGCGTGCCGCGAGGTCGGAAAGCCGCATATAGGGGTCGCCTGGGGGGCTACATCTTGAGGAGCAACTGAATACTCATCCAAAGGAACAATGAACGATACTTTGAAACATACAATGAAAGGAACGACAACAGGTCCGACTTGGGAAACAACTTGCGAAACAACTGCTGGAACAACTTCTCGAACTTCTCGCGACACAACTCCGCGAGCAACTTAGGATTCAGGTAAAGGTAGAGCTGAAGATACAAGTGCAGATACATGTGTTCGTGCAAGTCGCGATACTACTGAAGATACCTTTGCCGGTACTTCCCGGCGTACTTCTCAGCGTAGAATGAGCGATACGATGCGGCAGGCAGTTTCGCGTGCAATGCGCGAGGCGATGTGGCGAGCGTTGAAATGAATGATCGAGTGAGCGATTCGACAAGCACGAGGTGCCGGTCGCGTGACAGAAGGCAGAATGCGGAAGCCGGAATGTCCGGTTCTGCGGGCCGACGCTGGTAGTGTGCTTCCAGGAAGGGGAAGTAGGCGGAGTCGAAGCCCTTGCAGTCGCGGGTTGACAGCAAGGACGATGGTTCTATCATCCCGGTGAGATGGTTCGGCGAGAGATAGCCCGCACGCCGGTGTCTATATCAGCGTGAGCCAGAGCGACGACCGGCTGCTGGTGGAACGGTCACAGGCCGGTGACATGGCCGCGTTCGAGCAACTGGTGAAGGAGCATCAGGGAGCGCTGTACTGCTACCTGTACCGGACGTGCCGGAACTCAGCCGAGGCCGAGGAGATGACGCAGGAGTCACTGGTCAAGGCGTGGGAAGGGCTGGCCGGATTCCGGGGCGCCGCGAGTTTCAAGACGTGGCTGTTCCGCATCGGCACCAATCTCTGTATCAACCGGCTGTCCCGGCGCAAGCCGCTGGACCCGCTACCCGATTCCCTGCCGGCCCGGCAGCAGGACGAGCCTGAGCAGGCTTTCCGGCAGCGGGTGCTCGGGGAGTGTATCAACGCGGCGCTGGAGCAGTTGCCTTCGGACCAGCGCTCGGCCCTGGTTCTCTCCATCTATGAAGAAATGAGCTATGACGAGATCGCCCGGATGCTGGGCCGGTCCTTGGCGTCGGTGAACTCGCTGATTTACCGGGCACGCATCGCCCTGCGGCGTTCGATGGCCGAGGCGCGGCAGAGAGGGCTGTTAGGAGAATGACGAAGTGCGAATGTCGAATGACGAATGAGGACGGAAGAGGGCAGGGAAGACGAGACGTGAACAGGAACGAGAGAGACAGGAAGCTTTGGGGTCTATTAGGTTGACGAGATGAAATGCACAGATGTGAGAAAGCTGCTGGTCGGGTACGCTGACCGCGCTCTGGCTGAGACCGAGGCCGGGCAGGTGCGGGAGCACCTCGATTCGTGTGATAGCTGTCGGCAGGAGTTGGAGCTGCTACGGGCCGACGCGGCGCTACTGCGGGGCGAGGTAAGGCCGGAGGTCCCGGCATACATTGCCGCCAGGGTCATGGCCCGGATCCGAGAGCGGAGCGGCGCGCGACGTGCGGCGTTTGGCTTGAGTCTCGTGTTCGGACGTGTCGGGTTCGTGGTGCTGGCCGCGGTCGGACTGTGGTCGGGCATGGCTTTGGGCCAGGGCATCGTCGGAACGTCGCCCGGCGCGGCCGGACGGCTGGCAAGGGCTTTGACAACGCAGGCCTTCGTCGAAGGCCGAACGGAGGGTCTATGAGACAAAGATGGCTGTTGGCAGTGCTGGTACTCTCCCTGGCAGTGAATGCGGGAGTGTTAGGGTTCTACGGGGTCAGGAAGTACCGCGACTGGCGTCAGTTCCAGCAGTACCAAGGCAAGTGGTTCAAGCCCGGCACGTCACGACGCCAGCTTGACCGGCTGCTGGCCGACC
>JBEKDW010000117.1:0-7301 GCA_050014155.1 Anaerolineales bacterium | reverse complement strand
GAGAGGATGACGCCGGTGAGGGTCTTGCGGTCCGGGGCTCCTGCGATCCGGCGCGTCGCCCGTACGAGCGCCCCGAGCAACTCCGAGCGGCGGGCGGACCCGCGCTCGAGCATCAGCCGCGAGATGGCCGGCCCGGCGTGCGCGGCGATGGATTCCAGCAAAAAGCGATCTGCCTCCCCGAACGGTTCGTCCCGCAGGAGAACGAGAGCTCCGATAACGGACGCACCCGCCGCCATGGGGACTCCGGCCCAGGCGCCGGCCCTCTCGCGCTGGGGAAGATTCCGGATCCGGCAGGCTTCGGAGTAATTCTCGGTCAGGAGCGTTTCCCCTGTGCGCACGACCTCTCCCGCCAGATCCTCTTCGATCGGAAAAGGCACACCCTCGCGTGCTTTGCGGCGTGTGCCGTCTTCGGAGTAGAAGGCATATGAAAGAAGGGAGGATGCTTCCCCGGCCAGCGCGATCCGGAACGAGCGCGCCGGGACCAGGCGGAGCGTTTGCGATTGGAGCAATTCCAGCAGCACGTCGAGATCGGCGGCGGAATGAATGATTCGCGAAAGCGGCAGAAGCGCGTCGCGCGAATCGGCATAGATATTTTTTTCCTGCGCCTCCGCAGCCATCGCCCGGCCGGCCCACGACCGCAACTGGGTTAGATCTTCTTCGGAATACTTCCGGTCGCTGCCGCGGGGGCCCAAAACGGCAAACCCCCTCAACCGTCCGTCCTTGCGCAGCGCGACGACAGCCCGCGCGCCCAGCGTGAACAGACGCGCGCGGTCGCCGAACAGATCAGCCGGCGGTTCGGGTCCGATCACGCGCGTTTCGGTGCCCGAGGCCAGATTGTGGGCCAGATCGCCGTCCGTGGAAAAGGCGACATCCGTGGTGGATGACGTAAACGTTTTTCCGTCGGTCATGAGCAGAAACAAGTGGACGTGCGATGGGGAAAATCTCTCCCCGATCCGTTGGAGGAATTCCGCGAACTGATCCCCGGGCGCGGCGGGGGTTCCCGCCCGGCCGGTCTTCTCATGGCGGAGGGAATTCCCGGAGGACCGGGCGGGCGTTTTTTCAATCTGCCCCAGCAGCCCTCTTCGGATTGGCCAGAGGATCAAGGCCGACAGGGCGATCATTCCCACCCGCACCGCCGTCGAGATGTCGGGAAGAACGGCGGTGATGAAAACGGCGCATCCGAAGATCAGCAGCAGGAAGCCGAGATCCAGGAAAAAGACATACCAATCGGAAACCGGACTTCGGCGAGGATTGGAGGAATGTTCTCCCGCGGGATTCATATGCGCTTGAAATTATCGCGCGGGCAGGGTAAGCACCTGGCCGGAATAAATGGTGTAAGGCCAGGCTATTCGGTTGGCGCCGGCGATATCGGGCCAGTATAACCCGAACTGCGCGGCGATACCCGCCAGTGTATCGCCCGGTTGGACGGTGTAGGAGGAGGGCACGTCGGCCGATGTGTTCACCGCGGGCGGGGTGATGGGCTGAGCCGGGGCGGCCGATCCGCTTCCGGAGACGAGCAACTGCTGGCCCGGGAAGATTGCATAGGGAGCGAAGAGATTGTTCCACGCGGCCAGATCGATCCAGCCGATGCCGAACCGCGCGGCGATGTTCCGTAAGGTATCGCCCGACTGCACTGTGTAATATGCCTCTTGGGAGGAAATGGCCGGCGCCGTCGCGGAGTTCACCAGCGGTCTGAGATTGATTCCGCTCCCGACGATGGCCATGTTCCCAAGAACGGCCCATGAATTTAGGAACTGCGCCCGGTCGATCCGTTGCGCCAGCCCCGAAAACGCATCAAGCACCATATAGGAGGATGAGTCGTATCCGATGACGATTCCGGTGTGTTCGAAGGGAGCGGCCTGGAATACCGAGCCGTCGGATGAGGTCAGAGGGATTGCCGCAACCGTCCGGAAGCCGTAGATGTACCAAACGATTACGGGCCGTCCGGATGCGATTTCCGACTGCAGTTCAATTTCGGAGAGGTTGCTGTGTGCGGCCGCCGGGATTCCGTACGCGCCATGGAGCAATGCGGCCACCGGGCCTGCGTATACGCCGTAACCGCGCGGGGGCAGGTTGCCGGGCGTGTCGTTGACGTTTCCCACGAACCCTGTTTCCGGATTGTCGGTCCCGGGGAGTTGTTGAAGGAAGGTGATCTCGTCCACCGTCACGCCCCAGAAGGCCGCCCAATCCGCGGCCGAACGCGCTTCGCAGTCAAGCGACAGCGATTGCGGATGGCCGCTGACGCCGCTTACGGCCGCGGCCGACGGGAGGTCGTACGCCCGCACCGATGAGGGCAGCATTACCGCAACGATCAGGGCTGGCAGCAGAAAAATTCGGATCGACATATTTATATTCTAAGCTTTTCCTTATTATTCATATGACCGGATAACTTTTCCAGGGTAAAACACAGGATTTGACATAAATAGAAATCTATGAAAAAGTCTGTTCGTCGGGGGGATAAATCCCCCGACTACTAACAACGCCGGATAAATCCGGCTTTAAAGCCCGGCTTTTAGCCGGGCGCTGTTGAAAGTTCGGAGCTTTAGCTCCGGACAAATGATGATCAGAGGTTTCAAATATATAAACCCAGAGAAAAAAACGAAAATTTGTCTTTGATACAATAACGCCTTGGCTGGCCGGAAATTCCGGCGGCCGGATGAAAAAGCATGCGATTGATTTTGGCGTCTGTTTCCCCGCGCCGGCGGGAATTGCTGCGGCAATGCGGCATCGACTGCGAAGTCCAATCGGCGGATATCGAGGAAGACTTGCGCGAAGGGGAAAAACCGGACGCGACGGCTCTGCGACTGGCTCGGGAGAAAGCGCGCGACGTATCGCGTACATTAAAAGGAAGCGAAGCGTGGATCCTGGCGGCGGATACCGTGGTCGCCGACGGTCCCGCGGTTCTGGGCAAACCGCGCGACGTGGCGCAGGCACGGGAATATCTGCTGCGGCTGTGCGGCCGCGAGCACCGGGTGATCACCGGAGTGTGCCTACTGCTCGCGCCGACGGAAGAAGCATTCACCACGGTGGAATTCACCACGGTGCGCATGCGGGATTATTCTTCGGCCGAGCTGGAAGAGTATCTGGCAAGCAGTGACGGGATGGACAAAGCCGGAGCGTACGCCATCCAGCATCCGGCCTTCCATCCGGTGGAATCCCTGGGCGGGTGTTACACTAACGTCGTGGGGCTTCCCATGTGCCGCGTATACGATCTTCTGGAACGCGCGGGATCGAAGCCAATCCGGCCGCTGCCGGAAGGCTGTCGCGCGGGCGGAGCGTGCGGGTTTGAAGATAGGAAATTTCCGCGCAGGATTCAGAAAGCCGCGGAAAAACATTAAATCTGTCATTGCGAGCCTGCCCTCGCGAAGCGGGGGCGACCGAAGGGAGCGAAGCCCCGGCCTTGCCCCGTCAAATGCTACTCTTGGAGAGTAGGGGCCGGGGCGGGGCAATCTCGATTTTGCAGTCTGAAATTCGAGATCGCTTCGTCGCTATCGCTCCTCGCGATGACAAAGATTTTTTTTCCCGCAGCCTGTTGGCCGCGGAGGAGAGCGACGTTTTGAAGAAAATCATCGCGGTAATTGGAATTCTTGTGATCCTTGTCGTTGGTATATTTGTCGTCCGCCCGTTGCTCCTGCAGAAGAGCGTCGGGCTGCTGGTATCCCCGACGGGCACACCCTCCCCCGTCGGCCTGCAGGTCACCCATACGCCCACCGCCGAATCCGCCGCGCGGGCGTTCCTCGACGGCTGGCAGTCGGAAAATTACACTAAGATGTATTCCCTGCTCACCCAGCTCACCAAAGACGGGATGACGCAGGATCAATTCCGCAAGACCTACCAGGATATTTCCGATACGGTCACGATCCAGACGCTGGATTACCGGATTATCTCGGTGGAGATGACCCCGTTGGATTCGACGGTGATGTTCGAAGTCACATTCCATACCATCCTCGTGGGTGACATCACAAAACAGACACGGATGTTGCTGAAGAATCAGGACGGCGGGTGGAAGGTGGCGTGGGACCAACAGACGATCCTGCCGGAGCTGCAGAACGGAAACCAGTTGATCATGCATCATGATTCACCCGCGCGCGGAAACATCTACGACCGCAACGGGCTGGCGCTGGCCGCGGAAGGCGATGCGGTGGAGATTGGGGTCATTCCGGGGCAGATCACCGACGAGGGAACGATGCTCTCGTGCTTGTCGAGGGTGGTGAACAAACCCAGGGAATTGATCCGCACGATGTACAATTTCAACCACCCGGACTGGTATTACCCCATTGGGGACGTCAACAAGGCGGATATCGGAGAAGGCTGCCCCTTCGGGACGCTCAGCCGCCTAGACGGAGTCTCCGTAAGAGTGGCAGCCCGGCGCTATTACTTCGGCGGCGGCACCGCATCGCATGTGGTGGGTTATATCCAGCAACCGTCGCCGGAAAATAAAGCGCATTATCTCTCGCTAGGATACGCCGGCGACGAGCTGGTTGGGGTGAGCGGCCTGGAGCAGTGGGGCGAGCAGTACCTGGCGGGGAAACAGGGCGGAAATCTATATGTGGTTACATCCGCCGGCTCATTGGTGAGCACGATCGCGGAATCCAAGCCGGAAGCGGCGATGGCCATCTACACCACGCTCGACCGCGATCTGCAGAGCCAGATCGAACAGACGGTCATGGGACAGTTCACCGGTGCGGTGGTGGTGCTCAACCGCAACACCGGCGAGGTGCTGGCGATGATGTCGAGCCCGGGCTACGACAGCAATTATTTCAATCCGGGAAGCTTTATCGGATCGAGCACCGGCGAGGTGCAAAACATCCTGACCGACGAGCGGCATCCTTTGATCAACCGGGCGGCGCAGGGTTTGTACCCGCTCGGATCGGTGTTCAAGATCATCACCATGGCCGCCGCGCTGCAGTCCGGCGAGTTCGATCCGAGCACCATCATCTATAACGATATCACCGGCTATTTCACGGAACTTGCCGGCTACACCGGCACGGACTGGACGCTTGAGCACGATATGAAGCCGCAGGGAAAAGTGAACCTGACGCAATGCCTGGAGCGTTCCTGCAATACCTGCTTCTGGCATGTGGCTTTGGATTTGTATTATAAGGACGCCTGGCTGGTTCCGAACATGGCAACGGCGTTCGGCCTGGGGCAAAAGACGGGAATCATCGGTGTGACCGATGAGGCCGGTCTTTTGCCCAATCCGGGATGGAAGCACGATACCGGCGGCGGAGATTGGACCGGCGGGGATGCGCTCAACCAGGCCATCGGCCAGGGATCGTTGGAGGTGACGCCGCTGCAGGTGGCGGATTTCGTCGCGGCGGTCGGCAACGGCGGCACGCTGTATACGCCGCAAATTCTCTATTCCATTCGTCCGCCGATCGGCGATCCGGTCCTCACCTTCACGCCGGAGACCCGGGGCACGCTGCCGGTGAGTCAGGAGAACTTGCAGTCCATCCAAAAGGCGATGACGGGTGTGATCAACGACCCGAAAGGCACTGCCCGCTATAAATTCCTTGGAATTTCCGATATCTACAAGATCGCCGGGAAAACGGGAACGGCGCAGACAACCGCGTATGATCTCCCAAATGCCTGGTTCGTCGCGTACACCAACAACAACTTCCCCAACAAGCCGGATATCGCCGTGGTCGCGATTGTGGAACGCATCGGGGAAGGATCGACCTACGCCGCGCCGATGGTGCGACGCGTGCTGGAAATTTACTTCGGAGGACGGCCCCAGGCAATGTATCCATGGGAATCCACCTATGGCATGCGCGGCACCGACACGCCTGTGGAATCCGAAACGCCGACAGAGACTCCAACCGAGACACCTGCGCCCTAGCCGGGCCGGCGTTTCTGAAAGGATCCGCAAAGGAAATATTGACAGGATTTACAGGATTGCCAGGATTTAGTTTTAATCAGACTGTGAACCCCGTAAAAAGATTCCGTTTTTCCGTTCGCAATCGAAAACACGTGGACCTTTGAATTGAAACCCTTACCCGCCCGAGGAATGATCAAAGTTCCACACGATGGATGAACATCTTTCCGGATTAGTCGTCAAAGCGCAATCTGGATTCTTTACCGTACGCACCGAACGGGGGAATTTTACCTGTCGATTGCGCGGCCGACTGAAGAAAACACACCTCGCGACGGATCTCGCGGCGGTCGGGGATCGCGTTCGGATCCTGGTGTTACCGGACGGAAGCGGCGCGATCGAAGAGGTCTTCCCGCGCATCCGGGTGCTCTCGCGTTCGGCGCCCTCCGGGGGCGGACGCGGCAGCGGCGTGCGCGGGGCCAGCGAGCAGGTGATCGTCGCTAATCCCGACCAGGCCGTATTTATCTTCGCCTGCGCCGAGCCGGCTCCGCACCTGTGCATGCTCGACCGCTTCCTGGTGGCCGCCGAACGCGCGGAGATTCCGGCCCTCGTGTGCGCCAACAAAACCGATCTGGTCGAGCCGGACCAACCGGAGAAAGTGTTCGGCATCTACCGGAGGGTGGGATACCCGGTGCTCTATGTGTCTGCCAAAACCGGCGACGGGGTGGACCAATTGCGGGCAATTCTGCGCGGTAAGCTGAGCGTGCTCTCCGGACCGTCCGGCGTGGGGAAATCGAGTTTACTGAACGCGATCCAACCCGGGTTAGGACTGTCGGTGAGCCACGTCAGCCGCT
Organism: Anaerolineales bacterium; assembly: GCA_050014155.1. Taxonomy (GTDB): domain Bacteria; phylum Chloroflexota; class Anaerolineae; order Anaerolineales; family RBG-16-64-43; genus FEN-1073. The sequence continues at coordinate 635 of JBEKDW010000117.1, read as the reverse complement.
CGCATCAGAAGGGACGGCACACCACCGTGGCACCGGAGCTTGTCGAACTTAAAGAGGGCGGCTTCGTGGCGGATACGCCGGGCCTGCGGGCGATCGCATTTTGGGATATTGCACCCGAAGAACTGGACGCCTACTTCCCGGAAATCCGCCCGCTGGTCGAACATTGTGCCTTCGGCAATTGCGCGCACGAGAACACCCCGGGCTGCGCAGTAATCCGTGCAGTTGAAGAGGGCAGCGTAAGCCCGGAGCGGTAGGCTTGCAAAGCGTCGAGAGAACTGGTGGTGGCAAGGTCAAGGGGCGCGTCAAATTTTTGGAGAGAGCTTAGACTCTCGCCAAGCCGTTTTCGCAACTGCGAGCCAGCTTTACCCAGGGCAGCGACGACTTGATCCTTGTTATTTGCCTCGGCTTCCTGCCGCGCAACGAGTTTTTGGTTGTGCGCACCAATCGCATCCAAGGTGATGACATAGGTGCTGCCGATCGCGGCAATTTCCGGCACGATGAGGGCCTTCAGCCCACGGCGTTTGCAGATTTCGACGCCCAGATCTTGAGTCACGCGCTCGTCGGGATTGCGGCGCATCATCCGCATGGTAGAGGCGACGTCAGCTTCTGAAAGAACGCTGAGGAACGGGGATTCG
>JBEKDW010000116.1:0-7310 GCA_050014155.1 Anaerolineales bacterium | reverse complement strand
ATTCATCCTTCACGACCTGGGCCAATCCTTGGCCGTACGCCTGTCCGTCATGCACGATCGCCAAGTTCTTCACTTTCAAATTGTTGTACAGATAGGCGGCAGCGAACTTGCCCTGGGCGGCGTCGGTGAAGACGTCGCGGTTGAAGACTTTGGATCCGGATTGGGTCAGGGGCGGGTTCGTGGCGGAGGGCGACATCATCGGCAGCCCGGCCTTTTCGTAGATCGGGATCGCCGCTTGCGTGGCGCCGGAGAAGATATGTCCTTCAATGGCGACTACCGTCGGGTCGGAAACCAGTTTATTGGCTACCGAAGCACCGCCTTCGGCGGTACCACCATCATCCTGGGCAACGAGCTCGAAGGTAAAGCCCTTGAAGGTGCCTCCATCTTTTACGGCAAGTTTCGCGGCGTTCGAGATATCAATCCCGAAAGAGGCGTTGTCACCGGTCATGGGCGCGCCCATGCCGATCTTGATGGTCTGGCCGGATTTGATGACAGCGCATCCGAAGGCATCTGTCTTGCATACCGCTGGCGCATTAGCTGCCGTACCGCACGCGACGAGGAACATGCTGGCTATTGCCAGCACCGATAATACTGTAATTAGGCGTTTCATGGTTTCTCCTCCGAAATATGTAGGTGTTCGATAGGCGTTCATAGAAGAAAAAATCGTCAATTCCGTTGAGTAGCACCTCCTTCCAGATAATACCTGGTTTTTACCCTGGCTTCCCGGAGATCAAATCTCCCCCGGATATTAATCGGTGCTTTTGATTATTTACCCGCAGAGGGAAACCGCGAACTTGGTTTAAGGCTTGATTATAATGAAATATAAGCAATGGTCAAGCATAAAGTCAGTTTCCCGAGAAAATTCATACTTTCCCATGGATTGTGTAGGCGAGGGTGGTTATCGATTTCCGCAGTCTTGAGAATCCGGGTATTATTTTGGATGCTTTGCGTCCGGATTTTTATTTTTCCACCCGGATCCACATTTGCATCCCATCTGTTGCCAAATCCACCCACCCGTGCGCATCCGAACGCAGCAATTCGATCCCCTGCGGCCAGCCCAGATCGTCAGAAAACGGCCACAAGCCCGCCTGGGGATGGCTGGCGCGCAACCACTCCGTCAGGTTTCCGGTTTGCTTTACGGCAAGGGGAAAAAGTACAACCTGTGCAGCGGGCATTTTACCCTGCGAGATCATTCGCTGCCCGAGTTCCTCGTCCAAGCCGTCGAGAATCAGCCAACGGACACCGGTCCCGCCAGCAGTTGTGGGATGATCGCGTTCGACCGCCAAGATCAACCCCCGACCGCCCTGAGCCAGCACGCTAAGGCGCGCGCCCGCTCCGAGCTCAAGCCGATAACCTTCGGTTCCTTCATATATTGGGATGTATCTCTCCTCGCAGGCGGAAATAAATGCGGCCAGCGATTTCACCGTTCGATCCACACCGGAGGGAATAAGCACGCTGCCTATCTCGTAGCGCGCAGCGACATCCGCAAGGGCGAATGTCGTTTCCTCTGCAGCGGATCCGACGACAACCCAATCCAATCTCTGCGGACCGAACCCGAGAATTTTCCCCAAGCCCGATATCACCCGGTTGGGATCATCCGCGCCCGCGTCGATCAACACGGTTTTCCCAGCGGGCGAACGCAGGAGGATCGTCTCCCCGCCGGTATCCAACATCGTCAGATGCAACCGTCCGTCCGGCAGATGGAACAACACGCCCCAGGCGATAAATACGGCCGCTACGAGGAACGGGATCGCGGCGGAGGCAACCTTGGTGATGAGCGTGTTTCCAAAATTCAACCGGGGAAGTTTGCTGCGCACCGCAAGCACAGTAAAGCCGAAAAGCGATGCGTAATAGACAATGAGCCACGCGGGCGAAATCGCATCCACGGGCCACCACCCGGCCGCGATCCGGGCGCCCCATTCCACAACGCGAATGGTATACGCCGTCGGCGCCCAGCCCGCCCAGGCGAGCGCCTGGCCGGCGGGCAACCAGACCATCCCCGCGAGCACCGCCGCGCCTCCGGCGATCATCAGCATCGGCTGCACGAAGAGGATGAGCGGATTGACGGCGAAGGCGATCAGCGAAAGTGATTGGAATTGATACAGCATGATCGGGATGGTAGTGATCTGCGCTGCGGTTGTCATCAGGAAGATCTCACCCGCGGCGGAAGCGAGTGTGCGCGCCCGTTCCCTCCCGATCCGCGATACCAACCGCTCGACCCCCGCCTGCAATGGATCGGCATACAGGATAAGCCCCAGCGTAGCGGCGAACGAAAGCTGGAAGCCGACGTCCCAAAGTGTCCAGGGGTTGGCCGCGGTCATCAACGTACCGGCAAAAAAAAGCGACGTCAGCCCGTGCGAGCGCCGGCCGAATTGCCGCGCAACGATCGCTAGTCCGCCCATAACCGCCGCGCGCACCACCGACGGTGTGGCGCCCACCAGCACGGTGTAAATCGCGATCCCCGCCGCAGCCACCAGCCAGCCCGGCATCCTGCGGGGCAGGCGCCGGGTGAGCGCAAGAAAAACCCCCGCCACGATCGAAATGTTGAAACCCGATATCGCCACGATGTGGGAGGTGCCGGTTTGCGCAAACGCCTGCTGCAGATCCTTCGGAATGGAGTTGTCATCTCCCAGCAGGATCCCCGAAAGCAACGCACCCTCCGGTTCGGGGAAAAGTTGCTTGAGAATTTCCAATGCCTTCCGGCGGAAGGAATAAAGCGTTTCCATCAACGGATTCCCGCGCCGATCCTCAACCGATTTCACCACCGGGTCGCTCAGGACGGCGTAGACGCCTTGCCGCGCAAGGTAGGCGGCGTAGTCGAATCCTTTGACGATCGGCGGCGGTTGCAGCAAGCCGGAGAGCCGAACCCGATCCCCATAGCGCGGAGTCCAACCTTCAGGCCGCTCGCGGAATTCCACCATCAAAGTCCCATCCAATCCGCTTACGTCGCCTTCCGGACGGGCGATCCGGTCGACCCGCCCGCGGACGCGCAAACCCCGACCTTGCGGAACAGGATCTTCCTCCAGTTCGACCTCAAAGACGGCAGATTGATTTATATACGAGCCAATGAAATTCGGGCCGGGTTTGGGCTGCGCGGCCGCAAGCCGCGCCGAGCCGAGGAGGAAAAATGCTAGACATAAGAAAGGGACGCGGAATTTTTTAAGGGTGAAGGCGAAGAGGAAGAAGAGCGCGCCCGAGCTCAACGAGGAAACGAGAGGCAACCCCTCCAGCGGCGCCAGCGCGATGCCGGAGAGAAATGCAGTACATAGATAGAAGAGCGTCATATATCCCCCTGGATGGAATGAACTAGGTTAATTTATAGCATAAGTAGATTATTCTCGCCAGGCGTGCGTATACAAATCATCCCAAGGGTATCTCCCCGGCCCCGGTGCAGCAAATTATTGAAAATAAATCATGCCGGTTCGAATGGGAAGCCAGTGAGTGGCTCCTGCAAACCGGCAGCCAAAGCGCAGAGAGTCCCAGGATCCATAGCACAGATCGGTAACCTCCGTGCAAGCGTCGCCTTCGAATGAATAGAACCATCCGAAAAGAATATATTACGGTCAGCTAACTCAAGGCCGCCTCCTAAATAATCACCGCCATGCCCGGTATGGAATCCGCAAAATGAGGCTGCGAATCCCCCGCCCGATCGCCATATTTGTCTTGACGAACCCCGCCTGAAAGATATAATAAGCATTCTAGTTCAATATGTTCCTGCTTTGAAATATTAAAATTTCGGAGAAGCATGCGAAGCGTGAAGATCCTCCAGGACCGAAAGATCCACCTTGAGAAATCCATTTTTCCCGTCTCGGCCGCTAAATTTTTCCTTTATAAAAATCGATTTCTAGCCTGCTTTTTATTTGCGGGGATCATCTTGGGGCTCCTCATTCGATATCGGCTGTTACCATTCGCCTCATTCGATTTTTGGCTGGACCTTAATAATTGGTACGATAAAATTAGAATCCAGGGTTTGTCCTCCCTGCGCGCGGATTTTTCCAATTATTCCCCTCTCTATATTTATGTTCTCTTTTTCATTCACGGTCTTTTTCCGTCGCTTCCGAATCTACTCGCTGTTAAATTCCCATCCATATTCATGGATCTGGTATGTGCCTCCCTTGCCTTCGGACTTATCTTTTCCGCCACTCGATCCAAGCTTCGCGCGGCCTTCGCTTGCCTATCCGTTTTTCTGGCGCCGACGATGATATTTAACAGCTCTTATTGGGGACAGGCGGACGTATTCTACACATCTTTTCTCGTCCTGGGTGTATGGTTATTGATCTCGAGACGATTTAGTTTGGCCATGTTAAGTTATGGGGTGGCTCTGGCCTTCAAGCTGCAAAGCGTCTTCCTCGGTCCCTTCATCGCGGCCCTGTTCCTGATAGGATTTATTCCATGGAAACAGATTTTTCTTATTCCCATCCCCTATGTGATCTCCATCATCCCGGCGTGGATTGCCGGCCGGCCGCTTCTGCAGCTCCTGATGATTTTCTGGAATCAAGCCGGAACATATAAGCGGTTAACACTCAACGCGGCTTCGGTATATGCATGGTTTTTCGAGGATCAATATTCCCTTATATCCAAAGCCGGAATCTTTTTCGCCATGGCCATCTGCCTGTTGTTTATCGTGTTAATTTTCTTCCGAAAACGAAGAATAGGGAATGGCGAAATTCTCCTCCTGGCAACTTTATCGGTTTTTCTTGTCCCGTTCTTTCTTCCGAGCATGCACGAACGATATTTCTATCCCGCAGATGTTTTTTCCATCCTTTTGGTATTTTGTTATCCCGAATTATTCCTGGTGCCTATCTTTTCACAGCTTTCCTCCTTCTTCACCTATCAGCCATTTCTCACCGATAAGTATATTTTCCCCCTTTCCGTTCTTTCCTTTCTCAACCTCGCCTCTATTGTTTTCTTAACACGGAAAGCGATCTTCCTTTTATATCTCCAAAAACCGCGGATGAAGAAAAAGCCGCTTCTACATGTCTAGCCTTCGGATAGGGACAAATTCCGCATCGGCGGAAATCATTCGACATCGATGAAAGATTCTCCTTCCCCTTCGCACTCCAGCCCACGCTGGATTACTCTCCCCAATATTTTGTTCGCCATTATTTTATGCGCGGGCATCTTTGCCAGGGTGTGGGAATTCGCCGCATTACCCGCCGGATTGAACCAAGATGAAGCGTCGATCGGGCTGGATGCCTACGATTTGCTGCACTACGGCGTGGACCGAAATAACGTTTCCTTCCCGGTGAACTTCACGTCGTGGGATAGCGGAATGGACGCCCTGTACGGGTACATCCTCATCCCGTTCGTCGGTTTCGGTTTAACCGCATTTACGATTCGGCTGCCGCTCCTGCTGTCGGGGATTCTCTCCTTGCCGCTGATTTATTTTGTCGGCAAACGAACGCTGGGCGTTTATTTCGGTTTGATCGTCATGTTCTTTCTTGCGATCAGTCCCTGGCATATCATGATGTCCCGCTGGGGATTGAATGATAATATTCTCCCTTTTGTATTCCTGGCTGGCTTTGCCGCAACCGTCAATTCCACGCTGGAAAACAAATGGTTTCTCGTCGCGTCCTTTTTCTTTGGGCTTTGTCTTTATGCCTATGGGGCAGCGTATGTCGCCGTTCCTCTTTTCCTGCTGTGCGCAATTCCCATTTTGCTTATCCATAAATCCGTCAGCTTAAGGACCGCGATCCAAGGGGTATGTATTTTCGTTCTGCTATCGGCGCCGATCGGCTTGTTCCTGTTGGTTAATTCCCTCCACCTGCAATCCATCGCCATTGGACCGTATACCATTCCGCGGCTTCCAACCCAAGCCAGGTACGAATTCATGGCCGCCATTTTCTCGGCCGATCCGTTGTCGATTTTCAAGAACAATATGATTGCCGCGATACAGTTGATTATGGGAAAATCCGATGGTCTCCCGTGGAACGAATTAACCAACTATCAGTATTTCTACGCGAGGGCCTATATTCTGTCTTTCGTCGGCGCCGTATTATTGATCCCTTCCTGGGGAATGAGGTCTCAAAAAGAAAAATGGCTTATGCTCTCCTGGCTGGCTGCCGCTTTTTGCATCGGCCTGATGCAACCCGTAAACGTCAACCGTTTCAATCTGATCTTTATTCCATTGATTTTTTGCGCAGCCGTGTGTGTGTTTTGTCTCCTGGCATACGCCCGTCCCTTCTCCTTGATTCTGCTCGTCCCGTTTGTAGCAGCATTCATCCTTTTCAATAGGGATTATCACGGGATCGAATATCGCCAATCGATCGGCAAAGAGTTTTTCGACGGATTGCTGCCGGCATTGGAATTCACCCGGTCCATGGATAATCATCCGGTGTGTGTTACGGGTTCGGTTAATCAACCCTATATCTATGTACTCTTCCTCGAGAAAAAGAATCCGGCCGATTATATTGACCACCTAATTTATAACCAGCCGGATTCCAGTTTCCGGACCGTGTTGTTTTACGGGCGGTATTCCTTCGGAGATCCTTTGTGTTTAAGGCAGCCGGACGCGGTTTCGATTCTATCCTCCGGCGAATCCATGGACACTGCATCCGCCTATGAGTCAAAAACCTTTGGGAATTTCATCGTCTATTATCCAAAACAACCCGGCGATCCATGAAACCCCTTCCGCTCATAAATATTCTCATTCTTTCGCCAATCTCGGCAGCCAGAAGACGGTAAGAACGACGGCCACCAGCGCCATAGCCGAACCGAAGAAAAACGGTGCGGATGGCCCCAGCCCTTGCCAGCCGAAAACCCCTTGCCATAGAATTCCCGCGATCAGGGAAGCCGGGAATGCCATGATGCCGACCGCAGCGTTGAATATGCCGTAGGCCGTGCCGCGGCTTTCCGGCACGGAAAGGTCGGCGACGTACGCGCGGGCGGTCCCTTCCACCATCGCGTAGTACAACCCGTAGAGTGCATACAGAACCCAGATTTGCCAGGAGGCTCCGGTCAGGGCGAACCCGAGATATACCAGTCCGTAGACCAACCACCCGGTGACCAGCACCTTCCCCCGGCCGATTTTATCCGAACGCTGTCCGGCCGGGATGGAGACGATGGTGTACACAACATTCATGATAAAGATGGCCAACATCACATCGAACACGCTCAGCCCGCGATTCTGCGCCCGGAGGACGAGAAATGCATCGGAAGAGTTGCCGAGGGTGAACAGAGCCACCACGATGAAGAACCCCACGAGCCGCGGGTTAAATTGCCGCACGGCCGCTCCGGTAATTTTCGCCGGAGAACCCGGCTCCCCGACGGGTTTCGGTTTCTGAATCGGAGTAACTTCACGGGCGATGATC
>JBEKDW010000115.1:0-7333 GCA_050014155.1 Anaerolineales bacterium | reverse complement strand
GAACGCTGGGTGCCGTTTTGCGGCGAATCGCGCCACAAGCCGAATCCGGATTAAATTCGGATTTGGAAAACATCCAAAAAGGATCCTATTGTTTGTGGGAGGATGCCCGCCATGATCTTGGATTTCCTCCGGATTGGAATCGCAATCCCCTGACCGGCCGCACGGCATCTGCCGACCGCCATTGGACCGCGACCGACGAACAAGACAGCGGCGATATCAAGGGATTGTGGGAGCTTTCCCGGTTCAGTCTGGCGTTCCGTTTGGCGCGTTTGTACGCGATTACCGGGAATGAACGCGCACCGGAAATCTTCTGGCAACTGGTGGAATCCTGGATGGGGGCCAATCCTCCAAACGCCGGGCCGCAATGGCTCTCCTCGCAGGAAGTCGCGTTACGGGCCATGGCATGGATTTTCGCACTGCGAGCTTTCGCCCGGTCGCCGGCGACAACCGTAGCCCGGGTGCGACGGTTGATCGCGGCTTTCGATACGCACGCCCGCCGCATCGACGCCACACTCGCCTACGCCAAAGCGCAAAATAACAATCATTTAATTTCCGAAGCGGCCGGATTGTTCACCATCGGCTTGTTATTTCCAGGTTTACCGGGTGCGGCGCGCTGGAATTCCAAGGGGCGGTCTCTATTGGAATCCACGGCCAGACAATTCTTCCAAGACGGCGGCTATATCCAGCATTCGGTCAATTATCACCGCCTTGCGCTTCAACTTTATCTATGGGCGATACGATTGGGCGAAATTAACAACCAGCCGTTTTCTGAGGCAATATATGCCTGCGTGGACCGTTCGTTTGGACTGCTTTCCGCCATGGTCGATCCGAATAACGGTCACGCTCCAAACTTTGGGCACAACGACGGGGCACTCTTCCCCGCGCTAAATTCGTGCGCTTATGATGATTATCGCCCGCTTTTGCAAACGCTTTCCTGGTGGCGCAGGCGAAAAAAAATATGGGAAGACGGTCCGTGGAATGAAGATGCGCTTTGGCTGCTTGGACCGGACACGCTGACAACATCCTCTCGTACGTTGCGGCCTCCGGGTGAGAGTGAACCTTTCAACGCGCCCGACGCCGGCTTATACCTCATGCATGGGCTGCAATCGCGCGCCGTTATCCGCTGCGCGCGATTCCGCAGCCGCCCGGCGCATGCGGATCAGCTGCATGTGGATGTATGGTGGCGCGGCGAGAATATCGCCTGCGACGCCGGATCCTACCTCTATGGTGGTGATCCACCCTGGCAGAATTCGCTGACGCATGCCGCGATGCACAATACCGTGACGGTTGACGGATTGGACCAGATGACGCGCTCCGGGCGCTTCGGCTGGGCCACGCTGGCCCAGGCACAAGGAGCATTCATCGGAGAGAGAAAGTGGCAGGGTACCCAAGACGGTTACGCACGGATTGGAGTTTCTCACTACCGGTCGGTGGAACGTTTGGAAGGAGAAGTCTGGATCGTCACGGACGATTTGTCGGGAGACGGATCGCATATGGCCCGCCTGCACTGGCTGATCCCGGACTATCCTTGGGAGCATTTTGCGCCCGAGGAGGATTCCCCGCTACCAACCGAGTTTTCGGAAAGGCTGATGGGATGCAAGGACGGATCCGGAGGCGGATGGAGGTTTCATACGCCGGCCGGCGATTTTACTCTCCGGACTTGGTCGAACCGGAATGCACTTTGGAACCTGTATCGGGCCGGGGAACGGGTATTCGGCCTCGCGGAGGAAAAGGGCTCGGTTCCTGCCGAGATCCGCGGCTGGCGCTCGCTTCGGTATGCGGACAAGTTAGCTGCACTTTCACTGGCTGGAACGGCTGCCGGAATCCTGCCGATCCGCTTTATCAGCGTCTGGACTCTGCCTGACGGGCAGGGAGGATAACGTGCCGGGGTTCGATAGAAAGATCAGCATTAAAATAATTTCTTCAAGTAGAATACCACCAAAGTCTGCCGCCGTTCCGTTCAACGCTCGTCTCTAATTCCGTGACGGATCGGCGTTAGCTGGATAAAATCAATTCTGGAATGATTATAGTTATCGAGACCACCCGAAGCGGGATAAGGCGATTTTTCCACCTTCCGTGAATTCCACGCCCTCTGATTCCAACAACTTGCGTTGAATGGCCATCCCCTCTCTCCGAAGGCTGATCTTCCCGCCCGCGCCCACCACCCGATGCCAGGGTACGCGCTTTTCCGGTGTGAGGGCATGGAGAGCGTATCCCACCAAGCGCGCATGCGGACCCAACCCGGCCAGCCTGGCAATTTGCCCGTAGGTCGCCACCTTGCCGCGCGGGATTTTGCGGATTGTGGAATAGATCTTCTCGTACAGTTCGCTCATGGGTGTCCTGGAAACAGAAGTTGCCTTCAAACGGTCATCATGGAATTTCCGGAATATTTTTCGACCCGCGGTTTCCGTATTATATGCGGTTGGGAAAATCTGGGCGGCGGCGTTTCCCGCAGGGGGACACCTGAACGGATTTACCCGACTCGATTTCCCCTGCGGATCATGTAGAATAAACGGTGCCTCCGTATCCGGCGGCGGAATCGGTATTCTTCTCTCGTCGAGGATATACGGAAAGCAGGAGCCTATGCAAACCCAGGGATACATCCAACTGGAAAACGAATTCGGAGCCATGAATTATCGGCCGCTGGATGTCGTGCTTACCCGTGGGCAGGGTATCTGGGTTTGGGACGTAGACGGCAACCAATACATGGATTGCCTTTCCGCCTATTCTGCGGTCAACCAGGGCCACTGCCATCCGAAAATCGCAGCGGTGATGAAGGAGCAGGCGGAAAAGCTCACCCTCACATCGCGCGCGTTCCGCAACGACCAGCTGGGATTGTTCTACAAGGAACTGTGTGAGCTGACCCATTCGCACACGGTACTTCCGATGAACAGCGGCGCGGAGGCGGTGGAATCCGCGATCAAAGCGGTGCGCAAGTGGGGCTACCGGGAGCACGGCGTGCCCGAGGGCCGGGCGGAGATCATTGCCTGCGAGAACAACTTCCATGGGCGGACGATCACGATCGTCGGGTTCAGCACCGAGCCGCAATACCGTGACGGATACGCGCCCTTCACCCCGGGATTCCGCGTCATCCCGTTCGGGGACTCCCAGGCGCTAGAGCAGGCGATCACACCGGACACGGTCGCCTTCCTGGTGGAACCAATCCAGGGCGAGGCGGGAATCATCATTCCTCCCGATGGGTACCTGCGCGACGTGCGCCGGATCTGCGATGAACACAGCATTGTGATGATCACGGATGAGATCCAGACCGGGTTGGGGCGCACGGGCAAAATGCTGGCGGAGGAGCATGAAAGCGTCGAGGCCGATCTGACGCTGATCGGCAAGGCGCTTTCGGGCGGGTTCTATCCGGTATCGGCGGTGCTCTCGAATAAGGAGGTGCTGGGGGTCTTCCAGCCTGGAGATCATGGCAGTACGTTCGGCGGCAATCCGATGGCGTGCGCGGTTGCGCGCGTAGCGTTACGCGTGCTGGTGGAGGAAGGCATGATCGAGAACGCCGCCAAGATGGGGGATTATTTCCTTTCCTGCCTGCGCACCGTCAAAAGCCCGAATATAAAAGAAATCCGCGGCAAGGGATTGATGATCGGTGTGGAGCTGCACGAGGAAGCTGGCGGCGCGCGCCGCTTCTGCGAAACGCTGATGGCGCGCGGGTTGCTGTGCAAGGAAACGCATAAAAACGTGATCCGCTTAGCACCTCCGCTGATCATTCGCAAAGAGGAAATCGACTGGGCGATGGAGCGAATCGCGCCCGTGCTGATGTCGGGGTAAGCGATATTTGACTCATCCTTTTTCTCCAGCGGCGGCGCAAAGTCCGCCCCGGTCTTGCACGGACATAGCATGCTGGGACTTCGTTTTACCGGATTTCGGATTATAGTTGAGTAGGAGAGTACGCATGCCCATCGATTCGCCCATCCGGATTCTGGTCGCCGACGATCACCGCATCGTCCGTGACGGTCTGCGCTTGATTTTGGAATCGCAGGAGGAGTTCACGCTTGCGGGGGAAGCCGCCGACGGCGAGGAAGCCGTCCGCATGGCGGCTGAGTTGCATCCGGATGTGATCCTCATGGATCTGCGCATGCCGCGTATGGATGGTATAGCCGCCATCGAAGCCGTTCACAAGCAGGATCCGCAGGTGGGAATCGTCATTCTGACCACGTACAACGAGGACGATCTGATGATCCGCGGGTTACGGGCGGGAGCGCGGGGATTCCTGCTCAAGGACACCGACCGCGAAACACTGTTCCGTGTCATCCGCTCCGCCGCCCGAGGGGATAGCCTGTTGCAACCGGAGGTGCTCGATCGGGTGTTGTCGCGCACCGAAAATCCGGATATGCAAGGTTCCGGCATGGCCATATATCCAATGCAGCAAACCGGACAACAGGTTTCGGCCGTCAAACCGGATGTACATTCTGAGAGCGGCGGGCTTACGGAACGCGAACGGGAGGTGCTTAAAGCGGTCGCCCAGGGGCAGCGTAGCAAGGAAATCGCCCGCAACCTCGGAATTACCGAGCGAACCGTCAAAGCCCATCTAGCAAGCATCTACAACAAGTTGGGTGTGGATTCACGCGCGGCAGCGATCGCCGTCGCAGCTAAAAAAGGATGGCTTTAATAAGGCAGGCAATCCGCATATTTGCCCCGCAGGCCGCGCTTTTCATAGGCTTGCTCCCCGGGGTACAATCATTTCAATTGGCGGCAGACGCCATTTTTTATGCACATTCTCCTCATTCATCAGGTTTTCGTTCGTCCGGATGATCCGGGCGGGACCCGTCATTACGAACTGGCGCTGGCACTCACCCGCTCCGGTCATAAAGTCACAATCCTGGCCAGTCCTTATTCCTACCAGACCGGCCTGCGGGTGACCGAGAAACAACGCGAAATGCTCGCGCCTGGGCTGGAGGTAATCCGTTGCAGCGTGTGGGGCAGCGTCCATCGATCTTTCTTTTGGCGCGCGATCGGGTTTCTGTCCTTCATGCTCTCGTCGCTTTTGCAAGGGTTGGCCCAGCCGAAGGTGGATCTGGTCTGGGGCACCTCACCGCCTCTCCCTCAAGTATTAACGGCTTGGTTGGTGGCGCGGTTGAAACGGGCGAGATTCCTGTTCGAAGTGCGCGATCTGTGGCCGGCGTTCCCCATCCAGTTGGGCATATTGCGGAATCCGGTCTGGATTTGGATTTCGCTTCGGATGGAGAGATTTCTCTATCGGCACGCGGATTGCCTGGTGGTTAATTCCCCCGGTTTCATAGATCATCTGATGGCGCACGGTGCCGCACCGGAGAAAATCCACCTGGTGCGGAACGGGGTCGATCCAGCCATGTTCGATCCGGCTTCGAAGGGGTCCGGATTCCGGGCAAAAAATATTTTACAGGGAAAATTCATCGCCCTGTATGCCGGTGCACACGGTGTTTCGAACGATCTGGAGATCCTTTTGGATGCGGCCGATCTTCTGCGCGACGATTCCCGGATCCGATTTCTTCTCGTCGGTGACGGCAAGGAGAAACCCCACCTGGCGCTGCGGGCGACCGAGATGAAACTGGGAAACATTCTCTTTCTTCCGCCCGTCCCCAAGCAGGGGATGCCCGAGGTTCTGGCCGCCGCCGATTGTGGGATCGCCATCCTAAAACCGATCCCACTGTATGGAACCACCTATCCCAATAAGGTGTTCGATTACATGGCGGCCGGGCGGCCGGTGGTGCTGGCCATCGACGGTGTGATCCGCAAAGTGGTGGAGGAAGCCGGCGCCGGGTTGGCCGTCCCGCCGGGAGACCCCCGGGCGCTCGCGGAGGCCGTCCGCGCGCTGGCGGATGATCCGGCACGCGCGCAAGAGATGGGACGCCGGGGGCGGGCCTGTGTGGAGCGGGATTTCAACCGCCGGGAACAGGCGGACCAAATGGAAAAGTCGATCGAGGAAACCGTTCACAATAATCCGAAACGGGAAACGAAATGAGTCAAGGTATCCGCCGACGGTTTGTTAGAAAATTTTGGGCCGCGCACAATGATTCTCCCGCTGTGCGCAGGGAGATCCGTTTGTTGTTGGATGCCCTGAACGGCGGACGAGGGCTCAACGTCGGATGCGGCGGTACCCGGCTCGACCCGCGGATGGTCAACTTTGATTTGGCGATCACTCCCGCCGTTGCCGTCGCCGGCGATGCACTCGCCCTCCCGTTTGCCGACGGGAGTTTCTCCCTGGTGATTTCGCAAGAAACCGTCGAACACGTTCCCGATCCTTTCCAAGCCGTGCGCGAAATGGCGCGTGTGCTTGCCCCGGGAGGAACGCTTTATCTGCAGGCGCCGTTCATCATCGGATACCATCCGGGTCCCGAAGATTATTGGCGTTTCTCGCGCGCCGGAATGCGGCGCCTGGTCGAACAAACCGGATTGGAGTGCCGGCGTGTTGAACCGGCGGTCGGAGAGGGCACCGGGCTGTACCGGATAACCGTGGAATTCTTCGCGGTCATGGTCGCCCGCGTGATACCCACGCTTTACCTTCCCGTCAAAGCCGCCGGCTCAGTGTTGTTTTTCCCGCTCGTATGGTGGAACGGATTTCTCTCGGGCGGATCACAATCCGACCGGATTCCCGGAGGTTATTTTGCCATCGCCGTCAAAAAGAAAACCGCGTGAGGTCAACGTGCTCTTTACCAGCGCAGGCCGGCGCGTGGAGCTCCTGCGCGCATTCCGGCGCGCCTACCACTCGCTCGGATTGAAGGGAAAGATCCTTGTCACCGACATCCAGCCGCTGGCGCCCGCCTTTCAGGTTGCCGATTCGGCGTTCGTCCTCCCGCGGCTAAACGATCCGTCGTATGTCCCTTCGCTGCTGGAAATCGTCCGCCTCCAGCGCGTAACGCTCGTCTTCCCGCTGATCGACCCGGACATCCCCATTTTGGCGGCGCACAGTGACGACTTTGCCAACGCCGGGGCAAAAGTGATGACCCCGCCCGCGTCCGGCATGTACAGATAGAGCGTCGCTTTTCCCTGGAACAGGGTTCCGGACTTTTTCAAAAAGTCTCAAGATTAACTATCTATTTCCTTTAATAACGCTTAATGTATACGCCGTTTTAAACATCAATGCCCATGGGCCCAACCCTTCGATGGATTCGAAATCCTCAAGACGCTCAGGGTAAAAAAGGAAATCACAATGGATATGGACAACAGCAAACCAAATGAAACCGTGCCGGCAACAGTTGGAAACGCCCCGGAAGCGGCGCCCAGCCCAGTCCCGGAAGCGGCGTCGGTTCCGGTTTTGGGCCTCGCAAGCTCGGCCCCAGGGACCGACACACCCAAAGCTAGCCCCTCGATTGGTGGTCTCGGGGCAGGGGCCTCC
>JBEKDW010000114.1:0-10775 GCA_050014155.1 Anaerolineales bacterium | reverse complement strand
TACCGCGAAAAGCAAAGGACGCGGGCCGAGGAGGAGGTAGCCGGCTTCGTAAAATTCCCGCAGCGCGCGGATCTGCCCTCCGATGAACGGCACCCGCTGCAGCAGATTCAATATCGCCAGGGCCAGCGGACGAATTTGTGATAGCACGACGATCGAGAGCGAGAGAATCAAAGCGACCAGGAACGCGGGCCACAGTGCGGGAACGGCGAACACACCGAGGGCCGAAAGGGCGAGAACTGCGAGTCCGTCGCTGAAGCGTTCGGCCAGGACGACCGGCAGCCCGCGCGAAAAGGTAACCTCGTCGCTCCATTCCGAGAGCCACAATGCCTTCAATGCTTCGCCCACTTTTCCGGGCGTTACTGCTAGGGGGAAGCCGGCCACGAAGAGGCGGGCGCTCTCGGCGGGGTATATATCGCGCGCGCCGACCCGCCGCACGTAGTAATGCCACTTTCCGAACCGCAGGACGTAGTTGAACAGCGTGCATCCCAGAGCGAGGGGAAAGAATTCCCAGCGAAAGCGGGAAAGAATGGTCTCCAACGAGGTAAGGTCGGACCAAAAAGCCAGGGCCAGCATCACCAGGATGCCCAGGCCCAATCCGATCAGCAGACGGTTTCGCAATGTATACAAGGGGATCCTTCGGCAAACCGATCCGATTTTACCGCATTCATATTATGGAAACGCTGAAAAAACCGAGATTACCCCGGAGATTCACCGGGACATGCTTCGCTCCCTTCCTACAAAGTGCACGAGGACGGCCCGCCCCAGCGGGGTCTGGCTGGGGGTGGTCGCTTGCAATGACATCATCATCCTTTTTCTACGGACCATTGAAGAAATGGCTTAATCCCCCTCTCCTATCAGATTCGGAAAAGAGTGGTAGGGTTTCATTTTTCCGAAAGGGAAAACCATTGAAAACCCTTTATTTGCCCGTTCCGGTCAAACCCCGTGTATCTCCACTAGGACTTGAAAAACAACCTTAAATCCCTTTCCCGGGACGAAGGTTGGATGGCGGCGGATTTCGCGGGTATAATTTCACGCACCCTTCATTATCTTTGGGATTTCCGGAGGCAAACCGATGAGTCGCTTTTTCTCCTTTGTCGCAGGATCAGTAATGGGTGCCGCCGTTGGGGCGGCCATTGCGCTGCTGGTTACTCCCTACTCGGGGGAGGATTTGCGCGAACTCGCCCGCGAAGCGGCCTATGCCCGGCGCGAACAACTCGAGGCGCGGATGCGCGAATTGAAAAGTTCCCGGAAGCGCTCGGCGGCTCCCGAGGAAGAAGTGTAAGAAACACAAGAGGCTGCGCATGACGCAGCCTCTGATTTTCCGCCGGGGGATTCGCGTTAGGAAAGAACGATGAATTGGTAGGGAGCCTTCTGGTTGGTAAACCGGGCGGTTCCGACGACGATCAAATACACCTCCTCGCCCTCCTTGGCTGTTAGGGAAACACTGCCGGACATACGGTCGTCGAGGGGAAATTCCTCAACCGTTGTTTGCGATCCGCGGCGCACCACCAGAACCCGGTAACTCTGCGGAAGAACATTCTGCAGCCGGACGAACCCCTTCCCCTCCCAGCCGTCCAATCCGTTTTCGAAATCCGCCGCGTAGGAAATTTCCGGAATACGGATATTGTCGACGATCAGCCCCGCGCCGTTGACGGCGGCGTCGGTGATATATTCCCACCGGATCAAGACGTGTTTTCCGGCATAGGCGGAGAGATCCGCCTGCTCATGGATCCAGGCGGGATCGCTCCCGCCGCTGCTCTTCCCGGTCCAACCCCATCCGAAATTGTTGCCCTGGGGATTGGTGGCGGTACCGGAAGTCGTGTGCAGCATCGTCCAGGTTTTCCCGTCGTCGACCGATGTTTCCAAGTAAGCGTAATCGTAATCCTGCTCGAGGTCGTACCACAGGTCGTATTGCAGCGTGGCCGCGGATCCGGAGGGCAGATCGAACGCCCGGGTGAGGGTCATGTCGGACTGGTCGCCGCGGTTCGACCAGACGTAATACTTCCCATTCTGCGGATTCACCGGAAGCACTTCCTCCTGTGTCTGCCCGGAAAAGTAGACCTTCAGCGGACCGGAACATTTTATAAGGTAATAATCGATGCCGTATTGGGTCACACCGGTATTTTTTTTATCCGTGGGGCAGGATCCGATTTCCTGCACGCTATCCAGAGACGGCAAGCCGGAGTAATTTTTAAACCCGTAGCGCCCGTTTTCGAAGGAGGTATCCTGCAAAAGCAGCGCAACGGCGAAATCCGCCATGACGTCGTCGGCGGTAATCGTCCGGCCGGTGGATGGGTCGGTTATACCCAAGGTCCGCAGCGTGTCGTCGATTCCGGTCAGCCCGTTTTCGGTGTTGTGAACGAGGGCCTTGGTGGCGTCGCTGCCGAACCGGTTGAGGAAGTAGTCCATGAACAGGAAGGACGCGCCGTAGTGAGAGAATGAATCGGACTCGTTGATGTCGGACCAGGTGTCCAACTGGAGGTCGGTATCCTGCATGTACTCCCAGTCGGCTCCGCCGACATCGAAGCCGTTGAGCAGCACTGCCAATTCAGAAAATCCCTCATTGATCCAGCCGTCCTCATTGGGGTCCCCGTACCAATGGATCATGTGCTGGAATTCGTGAGCCAGCACGCTGAGCGTGTAATTGTCGGTGAGGTCCTGCGACGCATTGATATAAAACATCTCATGTTGGTTGGAAAAAGGATGGGCCAGCCGCGAAAACTCGTCCACCGAACTGTAATACCCGGCCACGGAATTGCCCAACCCGTTCGCGTAAAGGATGTACAAGTGCGGGTCTCCGTCCACGCCGGGGGTCCATTCCGTTCCAAAAAATTCCCGGTCGGTGAGGTAAATGGATTTTTCAAACTTATCCACCAGGGCGCGGATGTCCCCGTCGTTGGCGATTGCGCTTTGGTCAACCCAGAAATAGACGTGCGGCGTGGCGTAGCGCATGACGGCGGTGATGGAGGATGTTTTATTGGTATCCTCGTTGGAGATATAAAAAGAAGCGGCCGTGCCAACCGGCACGGGAGCCGCGTGGTCGGCTACCACGCGCGGGATGTTGACGACGCCCTTCAGCCGTTCCGCCTGCTCCACCAGATCGCCGGCAGGCGGATCGCCTGCGAGCAAGCTCTGCAGGGTTTCCAGTGCAGAGGCGGAAACGGGATCGGAGAGATTCAACGGGAAGACGCTGGGAGTCTGGTTTTCCCCGGTCGGAGAAATGGTCGCCACGGGATTGCCGGCGGTCTCGGAGGTTGGAGTTTTCGCCGGAGGAAGGGCACTGGTACTTTGGACAGTCGGTTGCTGCTGCAAAAAGGCAAACGCGCCGATCGCGCTGCCGCCGGCGGCTCCCAGACAACACAAACACACAACCAGCGCTAGACAGGCTGAAAACAGGATTTTTAGTTGACGATCCATGAAGTTATTCCTTTCGACCTCGCGGTTCGGATATTCCCCGCCGGGGGTTCGGCGTTAAGCTGCGTCCGGTTTGGAATTATTGCTTGCGGCGGGAGACGGATAAATCGCACGACCGCAACCGGGCGACGCACTCAATTTCCACGGCCGCACCTTTAGGCAGCGCGGCGACCTGAACCGTCGTGCGGGCGGGTGGATCCTGGTTGAAAAATTCCGCGTAGACGGAGTTCATCTGCCCAAAATCATCGAGGGACAGAAGGAACACGGTCGTTTTGACCACATCGGCCATCGTAGCCCCGCCGGCTTCGATGAGAAGCGCGCAATTCTCAAGCGCCCTCCGGGTCTGAACCGCCGTCCCGCCCGGGGCCAGTTCTCCCGTCTGCGGATCCAACCCCAACTGTCCGGAGGTAAAGATCCAATCCCCGGATTGGATCGCGGGGGAATACGGGCCGATCGCTTTGGGGGTGAGTTCGGAATGAACGGTTTTTTTGGGATTCATCTTTCCTCCGATGGATGGACGCGGGGATGTCTGCCGACAGGTCTTGGGATGGAAGGATTTTCTTGGATACGGAGACATCCCCCTCCATCGTGCGGGCATTATATATACCGCATCCACCGGCGTCAATCACGTAGGGCGGGCGGAGATCCGCGTGCTATAATCCGAGTAGGGATTCAACATGCGAAGGGATTTCTGGCGGGACCTATATCCGATCTCGGAAACCCGAAGGCGGTTTGCGCGCGCCACGGCGATCTGGATTTACCTGCCGATCGGCGCCGGCGCGCTGATCGCGCTCGCCGCAGCCGCCGCGTTGATCGTGGGCAGCGCCGGGAGCGGTTTGAGCAGCTGGGCGCAAATCGCTACGATATTTTTTACCGTCCTCATGATCGTCGCGGGATTTGCGATTTGCCTTCTTCTTCTGGCGGCGATCGGCGGACTCGAGTTGTTGCTGGAAACCCTGCCCTTTTTTTCCAGCCGCGTCCGGTTACGGGTTGTGACCGGCGCCCGGGCAATAAGAAGAGGCCTGAACGGAATCCGCGGATCGGTTGCCTTTATGGATGGAATATTCTTCTCCGGGGGTAAGGTCGCGAGTGATGTTTGGCGGAAATTGGGAGGAAGAAACCATGGCTAAATCAAAGGCGTTGGTCACACGTGGGAATAAAAATCCCCGCTTTGCGGGGGTGCTTCTGGTCGGCGGGTTGATCGGTGCGTTGACCGGTGTCGGCGCCGCCTTTCTGTTATGGCAAGCCAGGGGAAAAAGGTCTCGAACGGCGGAAGCCGATGAACCGATAATTTCAACGGGCGAGGCGGTGAATCTCGGGATGATCTTGTTCGGGTTGTTGCGTCAAATCAATGATATCGCCCGGGGAAAATAACGGCGGTACGCCACCGTGCCCGTCATCCCCATAGAACCCACATCACCCAGACTCCCATCATGACCAGGCCGATAAAAAATTTAAACCCGTAGGAAATCCCGCAGCCCGCCACAGCCGTTCCGGTGGATACGATGGCCTTCTTCCATGTTCGACGACGGCGGTACTCCAGCAGGGTCAACCCCAAGAGCGCGAGCAGGATCCCGACCAGCGGGGTAAACAGAATCGAACCGACCACTAAAAGCGCAAACCCCGCCAGCGTGGATAGGAGCGAAGTGCCGGTAGCCCGTAGACCGAGGCCGGTGATCCAAATGTCGGAAGAGATGCCCAGGAGCAACAGGGCGGTAATGGCCAGAAACGCGGCCACTCCGCCCCAGGAAAAACCGTGGAAGATGCCATACCCCAGGGCGGCGAGCCAAACCAGCTCGATCCCGGGCAGGATGGGAAGAAACACTCCCACCAACCCGATCAGCATGACCAGAATAACGACGTACAGCAGAATCAGTTCGCTCATGGGAGAGGCGGCGCCCTGGCGGGGGACGGAGGAAAGCCCTTTCCCCCGGAAGGTCCGTCGGCGGAAAAAATTATAACGTACGTCGACGGGTTCGGGATTCGCCGGGTCGGGAGGTTGAAATGAAAGTCGTTGTGATCACCGGAAGCACGCGGGGCATCGGGTTCGGACTGGCGCGCGAGCTCCTGCGGCGCGATTGCGGCATCGTCATTTCCGGACGAAAAGCCGATCGCGTGGGATGGGCCGTGGCCGAACTGGCGGCCGAATTTGGGGGCAACTGCATTTTCGGCCAGCCGTGCGACGTGACCGACTTCGCCTCCGTGCAGGCGCTGTGGGATGCGGCCGCCAAGCGTTTTGAGCGGATCGACATCTGGATCAACAACGCGGGCATCAGCCACCGCCAGATCGATCTGGCCGCGATCCCGCCGGAGGACCTGCAGGCCGTAGTGAACACCAACATTCTGGGAACCCTCTATGGCGCGTCGGTGGCGATGCGTGGGATGCGCGGCCAGGGCGGAGGGGCAATCTACAACCTGGAGGGTCTCGGCAGCGATGGGCGCCACATGCGCGGGCTCAACCTGTATGGGATGACCAAATACGCCGTGACTTATCTCACCGATGGCCTCGCGCAAGAGGCGAAAGGCAGCGGCGTGATCGTTGGCGCCATCCGTCCGGGTATGGTCCTGACCGAACTCATCACCGCGCAATACACCGGACGGGACGAGGATTGGCGCCGGATGCAGCGCGTGTTCCGGATCATCGCCTCGGATGTGAAGGACGTCGCCCCGTGGGTGGCCGAGCGGGTGCTGGTCAACCGGCGTAACGGGGCGCGGATCCAGTACGGAAAGATGCTGCGAATACTGGGAAGGATGATTACCTCCCGCTTCGGCGGGAGAAAAACGGATCAGACTCCCTGACCAAGTATCCTCTTTGATTGCTCCATAGGCTGGTATAAAGAAACAGGGGGATTGAATAAAGGCAATTCCTATGCCTATCGATTCGATCGTCCGCTCGCTCCGCTCCGATCCGCGCTTTGCGCCCAACATCACTGCTTGGGAGCAAATCCCCCCGCGCGAACCCCTCCTCGTCCCACCGCCGGATGGTTTGCGACCTGATTTGCGCGAGGGACTGCGCGCGCGCGGGATCGACCGGTTGTACGCGCACCAGGCCGAAGCGGTGGAAGCCGCGCTGCGCGGCGAAAACGTGGTTCTCGCCACCGGCACCGCATCCGGAAAAACTCTCGCCTACAATCTTCCCATTCTACAGGCGTGGTTGGAGGATCCCTCCGCCACGGCGATTTACCTTTTTCCCACGAAAGCGCTCGCCCAGGACCAGGCGGCGGAACTCGCGCGCTGGGAGAAGGTTCTGGATGCAGGCAAGCTCGGCGTGCGGCTTTACGACGGCGATACGCCGCAATCCCGCCGGGCCGATACCCGTCGCAGCGCGCGGCTGCTTGTCACCAACCCGGACATGCTCCACCTCGGGATTCTTCCCCACCATACCCGCTGGGTCGAATTCCTCTCGCATTTGCATTTCGTCGTTCTGGATGAACTGCACGTCTACCGCGGCGTGTTCGGATCGCACATGGCCAACGTCCTACGGCGGCTGCGCCGCGTGTGCGCTTTCTACGGCGCCTCCGGAGGGGCGACCGGGCCGCAGTTCCTGGCCTCCTCGGCCACCATCGCCAATCCGCGCGAACTGGCCGAGCGGTTGACCGGCGCGCCGGTGACCGCGATCGAGCGCGACTCCTCGCCGCGCGCCGCCAAACATCTGATCCTGTACAACCCGCCGCTGGCGGATCCATCGCTCGGAATTCGGAAGTCTTACATCCGCGAGTCGCAGGAACTGGCGATGCGGCTCATTCGTGCCGGCGTGCAGACGGCGGTCTTCGCCCGCACCCGGCGGACGGTGGAGCTGCTGCTTGGTTTTCTGCGCGACCAATGCGCCGCGGAGGGGTTCGACCCGCAATCGGTGCGCGGATACCGCGCCGGATACCTGCCGGAGGAGCGCCGCGCGATCGAAGCCGGGCTGCGCGGCGGAAGCGTGCGTTGCGTGGTGGCCACAAGCGCCTTGGAACTTGGGGTCGATATCGGAGGAAGAATCGCTCGCGATCCTGGTGGCTTCACCCGACCCGCTCGATCAATTCCTGATGGCGCATCCGGAGTTCCTGCTCGGCCGGTCGCCCGAGCACGCGCGGATCAACCCCGACAATCTGGCCATCTTGGCCGGACACCTGCGCTGCTCGGCGTTCGAACTGCCGTTTTCCCGCGGCGAACTATTCGGTTCGGAGAACGTGGACGAACTGCTCGCGGCGCTGGCGGAGGAAGGCGAATTGCATCAATCGGAAAGCGGATCGGCGAGGTGGACCGCAGCGCGGCGCCGTCGTGGGTGCACGCGGGTGCGATCTACCTCCATGAGGGGCGCACCTATTTCGTCGACTCGCTGGATTGGGAGGCGGGGATCGCGCTTGCCCGGCCGATCGAGACGGATTATTACACCCAGGCCTCGCTATCGGTGGACCTCGACGTGCTAGCCGCGCGCGATTCGAACGAGGGCGGCGTGTTGCGGCGCGCCTGGGGCGACGTGCACATCCGCTCGCAGGCGGTTGCCTTCCGCCAGCTGCGCCGGGCGACAGGCGAAACGATCGGCAACGGCGAGATCGATCTGCCGGCGAACGAATTTACGACGGTCGGCTGCTGGTTGTGGATCGCGCCGGAGAGCGTGCGGGATTTCGAAGGAGAGGCGCGCGAGATCCTCGCGCTGACATTGCCGAACGATTACGGGCCTTCGTGGCCGGAGGCGCGCCGCGCCGCCCGGGAACGCGACGGCTTCCGTTGTGCGCACTGCGGCGCTCCCGAGCCGGAGGGACGCGAACACGACGTGCACCACCGCATCCCTTTCCGCTCGTTTGGATATACTCCTGGGCGGAACGAGGAACATCTGCGGGCCAACGCGCTCGAGAATCTGACCACGCTGTGCGCCGCGTGCCATCAGCGCGTCGAAGCGCAGCAGGGTACGCACACCGCGCTGGGAGGGCTGGCGAATGCGCTGCATAACCTGGCGCCGCTGCTCCTGATGTGCGACGCGCGCGACCTGGGAGTAACGGTGGACTTGCGCGGAAAAGAGACCGGTGGGCCCACGGTGATGTTTTACGACAACATGCCGGAAGGATTGGGCCTCTCGGAGGAACTCTATGCATCCCTGCCGGATCTCTTGGCATCCGCCGCGGCCCTGATCCATGATTGCCCGTGCCAATCCGGCTGTCCGGCGTGTGTCGGGCCGGTCGCCCCGGGCGCCGGTCCGGTCAAGCGCGCAGCGGGAAGGCTGGCGGAGATACTTGGAGAAAGAAAATGAATTCCGCTTTCCTTTCGGATTCAAACGCCCGGGCAAAGGCAATCTCTTGGGCAGTCACGCTGGATTGGGTTTTTTTCATCGGGGGCCTCTGAAATGCATATCTTTATGTATTCTAGTAATAATAATAACTTGGGAATACATTTTTTTATGAGCGGGAGGGAAAGTATTTGATATTCTTCCCGCTTATCC
Organism: Anaerolineales bacterium; assembly: GCA_050014155.1. GTDB lineage: Bacteria > Chloroflexota > Anaerolineae > Anaerolineales > RBG-16-64-43 > FEN-1073. Next base: position 1,936 of record JBEKDW010000114.1, on the reverse strand, counting down.
GGAATAGCAGACGGCCAAGTATTTATTATTCGAATATTGGATTAAGTTTTATCAAAGGCGGAATGTCGTTTTTATTCGGCGGTGACGCGGACCGGCTTGCCGCCGGTAAGTTGGATCAATTGCGCCGGGGTAAGACGGAACACCGCCCGATCGTTGCCGGCGGAGGCCCATATTTCCCCGTAGGCAAGCAGCGTTTCATCAATGAGCGTTTCGACGGGATTCAAGTGTCCGACCGGCGCCACGCCCCCCACCGGAAAACCGGTTTGCGCAAGCACAAAGTCCGGCGTGGCCATCTCCACATTTTCTCCAGCCGCTTGCGCCAAGGCTGCAACGTCGGCCCGGTGTGCTCCGCCGACTTCCACCAGGTAAGTCTTCCCGGTTTCCCGCCCGAGAAACACAAGCGACTTCACAATGCAATTCAAGTCGCAACCCAACGCGCGCGCCGCATCCCGGGCCGTTCGCGCGCTTTGCGGGACGTAAACCACCCGCAGTCCGAAACCGGATCGCTCCAGCGCGTCTTGCACCCTGCGGACGGGTTCGTCCGCCGCAGGATCTACCAACGGTCGAGCTTCTGCGGACGGGTAACCGAATAAATGATGAACCCCGCAACGCCCAGGAATCCCAGTCCGAGCAATCCCAACCACAGCGAACCTCCCCCTCCACTCCCGCTACCGCTACCGCCGCTGGAAGCGCCGGGTTTGCTGCTTTGGACCGGGAAACTGATATACACTTTATCGCCGGGGGAGAGCGTCAGGTGCTGGTTCATATCGGCCGTCGGGTTGTAGCCCTTGGGCGCGGCCGCGGCGATGTTGTACTGCCCGGCGGGAATGTCCGCAAAGCAATGCGGTTCGTTGACGCCGTCGGTTGTCCACGAGCCCACCTCGGTGCCGTCAGTCAACGCCACGCTGATTTGCCCGCCGGCGACCATCCCCTCCGTATCCATCTGCCAGGTCGTGTCGCCATTGGCGTCTTCGAAAAACGCGACGCAGATTTCCCCCTTGCCCGTCACCGGCAGCGGCGAAGGCGTGGCCGAAGGCAGAAAGGCCAGCGTCGGTTCGCCCACGGTCGGCGTGACAACTCCCAGGATCAGGGTTGTCCCCGCCAGCAACGGATCCTCGCGATGGATGTTATTCAACCGCTCCAGTTCATCGAGCGAGACCCCGGTGATGGCGGATATTTTCCAGAGCGTATCGCCCGCCTGCACCACGTAGAGAATCCTCCCGTCCGGAAGAGGGGTGGCGGTGAGATAGGTCGTAGGCGCGGTGTTGCCGGAAGGCGTCGAACCGGCGAGAGCCGGAATGGCGGCCAGGGTGATGAAAAGACCGGCGAGAACGACGGATGAAATAACGGGACGCATCGGGAATCTTCGCATGGGAATATTGCTCCAACTCGACGGGATTATAGCGCCTTCGCGGGAAGGTCACTAGGATGGGGAAAAATGCTGGATTGCAGGCGGAAAAATTTTCCAGTTGGATCTTTTACATTTTTAAAGGGGCAATAAAGGCACCAGGATATGGATTTGGGTTCTGCGGGGGTTCGGTAAAAATTCGACCTGTTCGCTTCGCGGTTAGAACAGTCCACGCAAAACGATCAACAGCCCGACCACGGCCAGAGGGATTCCGATGATCGCGCCGACGATCGTCAGGGAGACTAGGCCACCCAGTATCATGAGAACGGCGCCGATCACGACCGCCACAAGCCGTCCGGTAAAACCGACGATCACCGCAATCAAACGCCAGAATGCTTTGAAGGGCCACACAATCCATGGATCGTGATGAGGTTGTGTCATGGGAACTCCTCGCATCGATGGTTTGTCATCCAATCAAGATTACGAAACGGAGGGGAGATGGTTGCAAATGTTATTTGTCCGCCGTTATCGGATTTATGTCCCGGCGAATAATGCGCATCCGGAGGATGATTACAGTGCAAAAAGGCT
>JBEKDW010000113.1:0-13113 GCA_050014155.1 Anaerolineales bacterium | reverse complement strand
CCTCCGGCGTACTATCCGCCGCATTATCCGGCGCCCGTCCGAGTATCCGCAGCGCGGTCCTCATCCCTTGCATCCTGTTGACCGCGGCCATTACCTTTTTACGTTCCGAGCCCTTCAGCATGATGTGCGGCGCAGCACTGACGCTGGTCTTGATGATGATCCTGGTTTATTCATACCGCGGCGGCAAGTGGCCGTTCTATGGAATCGTCGACCATGTAATTGCGGTATTTCGATTGGGAGCCTCGGCCGCGCTGCATCCGGCGCTGCTTCCGGCCGAAAAGCCCGCTCCGGGGACGGCCGCTCCCAGTGCGGCATGGCGCCGGTGGTTGCCGCCTGTCCTGCGCGGCCTGGTGCTGGCTCTCCCGGTGATCCTGTTGTTTGCGGCGCTGCTCTCATCGGCCGATCCGGTATTTGGAAAGATGATGAATAACCTTTTCAATATCGACCAATTGCCGGAATATATCTTCCGCCTCACCTACATCTTGGCCGGGACGTATCTGCTGGTCGGAGTGGTTCTGTTCGCAATTCTTTCCAGCCGGGAGAAAGGAATCCCTTCGCCGGAAAATTCGCGGCTCAGGCCGTTCATCGGTTTCATCGAGGCCGTGGTTGTTCTGGGTTGTGTGAGCCTGCTCTTCGCCGTGTTCGTCATCATCCAATTCCGTTACTTCTTCGGCGGGGTTGAAAACATCACGGCGGAAGGATTTACCTACGCCGAGTACGCACGCCGGGGTTTCGGCGAGCTCCTCGCCGTGGCGCTGATCAGCTTGGTGCTGTTCCTCGGACTGGGTTCGCTCACGCGAAAGGAAGATCCGCTCCGGTGTAAGATATTCTCCGCGCTTGGAATCGTCCTTGTGGCGATGGTCTCGGTCATCCTCGTCTCAGCCTACCGTCGGTTGTTGCTGTATGAAAACGCCTACGGGTTCACCGGCCTGCGCCTCTATACCCAGGTGTTTATGGTCTGGCTGGGAATTCTCCTAATCGGAGTGGCGGGGCTGGAAATCGCCGGACGCATCCGCTGGTTCAGCCTGGCGGTGCTCGTCGCGGTCTTCGGCTTCACGCTCTCGCTGGCGGGTCTGAACGTGGATGCGACGATTGTCCGGTGGAACGGCGAGCGCGCCATGGAAGGCGGCAGCCTGGACGTGGAATATCTGGATTCGCTTTCGGCCGATGCGGTGCCTGCGCTGTTGAATCTCTATGCGGCCAGCACCGGCTCCGAAAAGGACGCACTGGGATCCGGACTCGCTTGCAGACTGCAGATTCTGGAAACGCGCCGGTCGAATGCCTGGCAGTCCTACACCGTACCCGTAGCGGAAGCTTTGCGTTTGTTGAAAGCAAGCCCGGTCGGGGGTGAGTATCCGGTTCAAGAAACTCGCGGAGCCCTGTATGTGACGGTCGGCGGCAAGAGCGTCGTGTGCCCGGGACAGTTGATAATCGATTGAACTCGTCGTGGGAACATTCGAAAAAGCAAACCGCGTCGGTCCGAAAGACCGACGCGGTTTCTATTAATGATTAGATAACCGCCGCCAGTGGTGCGGGGGCCGCGATGCTGTTATCGGCGGCGCCCTGCGCGCGGGCTTCTTCCACCTGGCGCGCCCAGAGGAACAGACAGGTGTGGTAGGCCGTTTTGGCATAGGACGAGAGCGCAGTCACGGCGGCAATCATCACGCCGGCGATCAGAACCGCCACTCCGACGCCCGCAATCACACCCGCGGCCGACCAGGAGGAGAGCACCCCGGCGAGGTAGAAGATACCCCCGCCCAGAACAAACGCGAGTACGATCACCACCACCGCGATCAGGTCGACCACGCCGCTTACTCCGATTTCGGTAACGGCCACCAGCAGCAGGTTATTCTTGATGATCTGGGTGGCGCGTTTGAGCGACTGGCCGAGGTTGAGATCCTCGAGAATCATCGCCGGAAGGACAAAGAACGTGGCCGTCGTCCAGACTAAATCCAGGAACCCCGCCAGCATGCCGCCCAGCAGGCTTTGGCGTCCCCGTCGCCCGCCGCCAAAAAGATTTTCCAGCAGTTTAACCAGGGTTGAGGCAGCCGCCAGGGTCATGATATTGAAAAACTCCCGTTGGGCGGCGGCCCAAGCCTGGTCCATCCGGCCGTCACCCTGGGTCAGGTAATCGTAGACCAGGCGGACGGTCATTCCGGAAAAGAGATACGAAACGGCGTATTCCAGGAAAAAGATTATCGGACTGAGGATCAGGAAGATGCCTGGAAGATAGCTCCGGCTTCCCGGCAGGAGCGCCAGTCCGATGCCGGCGCCGGAACCGATGAGCGAAACAACCGCTCCGAGAATCAGGGCATAGATGGAGGGTTTTATCAGGTCGGGATCTTTCACGGCCATTTGGTAAGCTTGTCCCAGAAACCCGAAACCGCGCCGAATGGAATCCATCATGGGAATACCTCCACCTGTCGTTTCACCAGATCGCCTCCTTTACCCTGCGATCCGCCAGGAGACGGGCTGGGCTTTCCAAAGCAAATCCGGTTATTGAAATCGTATCATGAAAAGCATACGGGGAATCCGGTTGTGGGTTGCCGCTTTCCGGAGGATGACGAACGCCTTTAACGGTCGTCTTTCCCGCGTAAGCCAACCGCCCTTGGGGCGGAAAACATCGCCGGGGCGGGGATACTCAAAACCGCGTCTGGCTTTGACAAGCCCCGGTGCGTCATTTACAATAGCACCCACCATCGAAATCCGGTACTTGCAATCTGTATAATCTCCAATCCAAACCCGCGGGGAACGTCCCCTGCCCCGGGAGGTCTGCAGAAAAGCATGAAAGAATACGCCACCGATGCCATTCGCAACATCGCGCTGATCGGACACGGCAGCGCGGGCAAGACCACCCTGATCGAGGCCTTTCTGCATTTCACCGGCGCCTCCACCCGGCTGGGCAAGATCGAAGACGGCACGACAGTTTCGGATTATGAAGAAGAAGAAGTCCGGCGCAGAATTTCCCTCTCCACTTCGGTCATCCCCATCGAATTCCAGGAATGCAAAATCAACTTGTTGGACACGCCCGGCTTTCCGGATTTTATCGGCGAGGTGATCTCCGCGCTGCGTGTTGCAAATGGCGCGATGGTCCTGCTGGATGCGGTGGCCGGCGTGGAAGTTGGCACCGAAATCACCTGGCAGCATTGCGAGGAATTCCACCTCCCGCGCTTCGTGGTCATCGCCAAGATGGACCGTGAGAATGCCGATTACGAACGGGTTCTGGAGAACGCGAAAACCCTCCCGGGCGCGAAACTCGTTCCGGTTCAGCTGCCTATCGGCCAGGGCCAGCATTTCAAGGGTGTCATCGACCTGATGGCGATGAAAGCCCGCATGGGCGCCGGCAAAGAAGCAACCGACATCCCCGCCGACATGAAAACGGCCGCCGAGGCGGCCCGCGTTGCCCTGATGGAATCGGCCGCGGAGGGCGAGGACGAACTGCTGGAAAAATATCTGGGCGGCACCGAACTGACCCAAGAGGAAATGATCCGCGGATTGCGCAAGGCCGTGTGGAACAGCGTCTGCATGCCGGTCTTTACCTGCGCCGGATCAGCTGAGGTCGGGATCGAACCGCTGTTGTATTGCGCGACCAAACTGATCCCCTCGCCGTCCGAGGCGCCCCAGGCTGAAGCGGAAGGGAAGGGCGGCAAGGAAGAACTGGCCTGTTCCGACGCTGGTCCGCTCGCAGTCTACGTCTGGAAAACCACCGCCGACCCGTTCGTCGGCAAGCAAACCTACTTCCGCGTGTATTCCGGAACGCTCAGTTCGGATACACGCGTTTGGAATTCCAAGAAGTCAGCCGAGGAGCGGCTGGGAACGCTCTCGGTCCCGCGCGGCAAAGAGACGCTGCCTATAAAGGCCGCGCACGCCGGAGATATCGGCATTGTCCCCAAGCTTTCCGTTACCGTCACCGGCGATACGCTGTGCGACAAGGGACATCCCCTGACCCTGCCGGCTCCGGTATTTCCGAACGCCCTGTATGCGGTGGCCGTAACGCCCAAGACCCAGGCCGACGCCGCCAAGACCACGCCCACCCTCACCCGGCTGTGCGAAGAGGATATGACTCTTACCTGGCACAACGATCCCAACACGCTGCAGACGATCCTGCAGGGAATGGGCGATCAGCACATCGACGTGGCCATCCGGCGCGCGGAATCCAAATTCCAGGTCGGGCTGCACATCGAGCTTCCGCGCGTGCCCTACCGCGAGTCGATCACCAAACCCAACAGCGCCATGTACCGCCACAAGAAGCAGACCGGCGGATCCGGACAGTTTGGAGAGGTGAGCCTGCGGGTGGAACCGTTCACGACGGGCGATTTTGAATTCGAGAACGAGGTGGTCGGGGGAGCCATTTCCTCCTCCTACATGTCGGCCATCGAAAAGGGCGTGCGTTCGGTGATGCAGCACGGCGCGGTCGCCGGTTATCCGATGGAAAAAATCCGGGTGGCGGTTTTCGACGGCAAGGAACATCCGGTGGATTCCAAACCGGTGGCGTTCGAGATCGCCGGGCGCGAGGCGTTCAAGCTGGCCGTGCACGGCGCCAGCCCGGTTCTGCTCGAACCGATCATGGCCATCCACGTCGTCGTCCCGGAAGACCACATGGGCGACGTGCTGGGAGACCTCAACACCCGGCGGGCGCACGTTCAGGGGATGGACAACCAAAACGGGAAGAGCATCGTCAACGCCACCATCCCGCTGGCGGAAATCCAGCGCTATACCACCGACCTGCGATCGATTACCGGCGGGCGCGGTTACTTCACCATGACGCTGGATCATTACCAGGTGATGCCGAGAGCCGTGGCCGATCAGGTGATCGCCGCCCACCAGAAAGAAGTCACCGGCAAGACCGAGGAAGAGGAATAGGGATAGTCCATCCAACGATCCGTTCAGTGAGAAACCTCCTTCCGAGATTGCAGAAGGAGGTTTTTATTTTCTTGCATGGGCTTATCCGAAGTGAGAATCGCATCGGGTGATATGCGACCGGGGAGCGAACACAACCGCAGGAGACGACCAAGATTAGAACGAGCCGTAAATGAAAGGCAGGGCGCTTGTTCGAGAGACTGCCTGAAGAATCCATAACCCGGCGATGACGATGATCGCGGCAAACACGGCCGCCGGCCGCACCGCATTGACCCAATGGGGAAACCGGCGTGAGAGCGGGCCGATCGCATCCATTCCCAGAATGAGGAGGAGCGCCAGCATGGCGGGAGCTAGAAAATGCGGGAACCACATCGTCTGATTGAAGGAGAACATCCCTGCCAGGAATCGAACGGCTTCCTCCAATGAGGAGGAGCGGAAGAGAATCCAACCGAGGCCGATCAGATGAAAGTTCACAACGGCTGCGATTGTTTTTTCCCACCATCGGCTGGGGGTGTACTTCAGCAGCCGGTCGATGGTCAGCAGCACCCCGTGCCACGCGCCCCACAGGACGAACGTCCATGATGCGCCATGCCACAATCCCACCAGGATCATGGTGGTCATGGTTGCAGCGGTCTGGATTAAGCGCGGGTATTGTCGCTGCGTCTTGATCAGCCCCCAGCGGCTGAGGGGAAAGTACAAATACTCCCGGAACCACTGGGTAAGGGTCATATGCCACCGGTTCCAAAAATCACCCGGCGAAAAGGAAAAATACGGCTGACTTTGGATGTGCGGCAGCCCGGAAGGAAATATCCGCGAGCGCGGCGATGCTGTCTGCGATGACGACTTTCTTGAATAAACCTGTCAGGACAAGTTGCAGCGAGGATTGGACCTCGAATCGGGAGAGCCGACGGGGCGGATTGGCCATCTGCTGGAAGAATTCCGCGGGTCGAACAAAGGGCCCCGCGATGAGTTTCGGAAAAAACGCCAGGTACAACCCAAAATCCACCACGTTTTCCACCGGCTGGATCTTTCGACGCGAGACCTCAAGGGTGTAGGCGATTGCCTGGAACGCGTAGAACGAAATCCCGATGGGCAAAAGCACTTGGATCGAGGCGGGCGGAGGGATTCCCATCCCGCGGAGAATGGAATCCACATTGGCCAGGAAAAAACCCATATATTTAAAATAGGCCAGCGCGCCGAGATTTAGCGCAACGCTCAGCGCGACATACCCGCGGGAATGAGAGCTGTCCGGGATGGCGCGCCCGAGGAAATACGTGGCCGCGGTGATCCCCAGCAGAACGGCGACAAACCGTGCATCGAAGGTTGCGTACAAGACATAACTAGCCAAGAGCAGAAGCGTTTTACGCCATGCCGGGCGCGGCAGCAACCAGTAAACCAGGCAAACGACGGCGAGGAAAACGAGATAAAGAGGAGTGTATAAGAACACTAAGGGCACTCCGCCGCATCCAGAGAATCCAGAACGGATTGGGCTACCAGCGTGTTCCCGAGGATGTTCCAATGGGAATCATAGACCATGAACGGATCCTCTCCCCCCAGAACGGTTTGTACCATCCGATCAGTAGGATCGATAAACAGTAGATTGTTCTCCCGGGCATACGCCGCGAGCGCATCCCGCGCTGCCAGAGCGTTGGCGCGCATTTCCAGGATATCCGGGGATCGGGCGGAATCTTGGACCACCTCGCGATTCTGGTCCAAATGCAAAGGAACCAAATCTCGCAACGCTGGTTCCAATTGCGAGGGATCCAATGCGAGAGGGAAGTAAATTTCGGGCTTTGTCGGCGCATACAGAATGGCCGTGCAGGCGGAATTCCGCTTCGCCTCCTCCGCTAGTTTGTTCAAGGCGCTCGTGAATTCCTGCCAACCCCGACTCTGCTGCCAATCCTGCCGGGTTAAAGTCAGCGCGTCCAGATAATTAATGCAACAAGTGAGTTGAAGTGTCCGTCCGGGCAGATCCACAGCCAGGGGATAGATGGGATCCGCGGTAAAGAAATCTGTAACCCCATAAAACCGCCGGATCCATTCTTGCGCCAGGGGGATGGGAAGTATTTGGATCAGCAAAGGTAAAGAGGGTCTGTAATTTATGCTGTCAATCGGCGGTTCCACTTCCACAACCACCCATCGCGGGTGGCGAGGCAGACCGTAACGGGTTAGATAATCCAACTTTACTTCCGGACTGCTTCCGGGCTGGGACAGGTTCAACACAACCCAGCCGGTTTGGTCGGCGAGTTGTGTCGGCCATGGGGAGGAAGTCTGCGCACCAAGCGAGAAGGATCGTCCCAGGACGACGATATCCGCCTTTGCCGGGAGAGGTGGCGTATTCCGGAATCCGAATTCATCGGTTTCCAGACGCACATGAGCTTCGAGGCGGTCCGCGCCCGGCGGTATGGGTCTCACCAGATCCGGACGCCAGAAGAGTTGATCCCCGTCGGAGAAATACACATCGTAGGTGTTTACGGTGAGCGGCGTATCCATTGGGGCCGGAGCTCCCAGGCCGCGCAATCCGGATAGCAGGGGCGGGTTATATCGCAGGATGATTTCCAGAAGAAGCAGGCCCAATACTATCCCGAGGATGAGGCGGAAGAGGGCCAACAGAACTTTCGCAGGGAATCGCATGAGTGTTCGTTTGGTATTCAATGAATGGATAGATTAAATGATGTGCCTGCGATTGTACACTAAACCCCGGGAAGGGAAAAATCGAAGCGCGAATTATTTAGGGCCGCCGAGAAACCCGGCCGGATTTCCAGATCTTGGCTTGTCCATGTCGGAATGAATTCATGAGAAAAACGTTGCTTATGAAAACCATTGTTATTCGTGAACTGAGCATTCGTGGGATAATATTAATGAAAACTGGACGGTAATTGTATTTGCTGCCCTCCCCGTGTCCCCTGCGGAGGAGAAAATGATCCAGCACGGCGGGGAAAGGCGAAGGTTATTACCAATCAGGAGAATGCATGCCCGATAATCCGTCCCCCCTTTCCGATGCCTCGATCCCCGAACGCGGCATTGCCAAAGTGGATCCGCTTGCCGAGCCGCCCGCGCCAATGAGCGTGATGACGATCAACGCGCACCCCGACGACCAGGAATTCTCCGTCGCCGGGACGCTGGCCAAGTGGGCCCGCGCCGGGTGCGCCATCACCGTGGTGTGCATCACCGACGGCGACGCGGGCAGCAACGATCCGACCAAGAATGCCGCCTACAAACCCGAATTGGCCCTTCTGCGCCAAGGCGAGCAGCGCGAGGCGGGGGCGGTGCTCGGCGTGAAGGAAACGGTTTTTCTGCATCAGCCGGATGGGGAGCTGCAGCATACGCTAGCGCTGCGCCGGGATCTGACACGTCTAATCCGGAAATACAAGCCCGAGGCGGTGATCTGCGGCGATCCGACGGCGCGGTTCTACGGCGACTCTTACATGAACCATCCCGATCACCGCGCCGCCGCCGACGCCGCCTGCGACGCGGTATTCCCCTCGGCCGGAACGCGCCTGATCTTCCCGGAACTTCTCGCCGAAGGCTTCGAACCGCACAACGTAAAGCGCCTGTATCTGCACGGGTCCGAAAAACCGGACGCATGGATCGATATTACCGGGACCATCGACGTGAAAATCCGCGCGCTGCGCTGCCACCGCTCGCAGGTGGGCGAGGGAGAAGATCTCGACCGGAGGATGCGCGAGTGGGCGGAGGAGGACGGCAAGCCGCGCGGATTTAAATACGCCGAGGCGTTCCGCGTGATGGTGTTGGAGTGAAAGGGTGGTTGTCATGCCCGCGCGTTCGTGGCGGGCATCCAGGAATTGTGTTTGTCATGCCTGCGTGTTTGTAGCAGGCATCCAGGACGGTGTAAAAAAGTCTTCTAACCGCTTGACCTGGATTCCCGCTAAGTACACGCGGGAATGACAGCAGTCTATCCGATGGTCGTTACCGTAATGAGACCGAGTCGGACTCGCATCCAGTCCGACGCGGTCTGCTCTGGGAAATATACGTTTTTATGATGTTCCGAATGTATCGTTGAACCCGTGCACTAACCCCTCCCATATCCCCTCCCCATAATGGGGAGGGGATATGGGAGGGGTAGGGAGGCAGCCATGAACCTCGACCGATTTACCGAACGCGCACAGGAAGCTGTTTCCGACGCGCAACAAACCGCGCTGGAATTCCACCATGCCTACATCGAGCCGGCCCACATTCTGCGGGCGCTCCTGCATCAGGAGCAGGGCGTGGCCTCGCAAGTGATCGCCGGCGCCGGCGGGAACCCGCAGGCTTTGGAATCCGAACTGGATCAGGAGCTGCGCGGGATGCCGAAAGTCGGCGGGGATTCCTCGCAGATCAGCCTTTCACGCCAAGGTTCCGAAGCGCTCTCGGCGGCCGAACGCGAAGCCGCGGCAATGAAGGACGAATACGTCTCCACCGAACACATCCTCCTGGCGCTGGCCGAGACGATGCCGATCCTGCGCAAGCACAACCTTGGGAAGGACGTGCTGCTGAAAGCGCTCGCCGCCATCCGCGGCAGCCAGCGCGTCACCTCCCAGAATCCGGAAGCCACCTATAACGCGCTGGAAAAATACGGGCGCGATCTCACCGCCATGGCGCGGCAGGGCAAACTCGATCCGGTGATCGGACGCGACGAGGAGATCCGGCGCGTGATCCAGATCCTCTCGCGGCGGACCAAGAACAACCCGGCGCTGGTGGGGGATCCGGGCGTGGGCAAGACCGCCATCGCCGAGGGGCTCGCGCAACGCATCGTACGCGGCGACGTCCCCGAGGGATTAAAGAACAAACGCCTGATCCAGCTGGACATGGGCGCGCTTGTGGCGGGGGCCAAGTACCGCGGCGAATTCGAGGAGCGGCTGAAGGCCGTATTAAAGGAAGTGACCGAATCTGACGGGCGGGTGATCCTGTTCGTCGACGAGCTGCACACGGTGGTGGGAGCGGGGGCGGCTGAGGGCGCGATGGACGCGGGCAACATGCTCAAGCCGATGCTGGCCCGCGGCGAATTGCACCTGATCGGGGCGACCACCCTGGACGAATATCGCAAGTATGTGGAAAAGGACGCCGCTTTGGAGCGCCGCTTCCAGCCGGTGGCGGTGGAGGAACCGTCGGTTGAGGATACGATTTCGATCCTGCGCGGCTTGAAGGAGAAGTATGAACTCCATCACGGCGTGCGCATCACCGACCCGGCCGTGATAGCCGCCGCTACGCTTTCGCAACGCTACATCACCGACCGGAGGCTGCCCGACAAGGCCATCGATCTGATCGACGAGGCCGCCGCGCGCATGCGCACCGAGATCGACTCCAAACCCCAGGCGCTGGATATGGTGGACCGGCAGATCATGCAGCTCGAAATCGAGCGCGAAGCGCTGCGCAAGGAAAGCGACAAAGCCAGCCGCGAACGGCTGAAGGGAATTGAAAAACAGCTGGCCGATCTGGGCGAGGAATCCCACCGGCTGAACGGACAGTGGCAGAAGGAAAAGCAGGCGATCCTTGCGATGCGTTCGGTCAAAGAGCAGATCGAAAAAGTGAAACTGGAGATCGAGCAGGCCGAGCGCCGGGCCGATCTGGAGGCTGCCGCGCGGCTGCGCTATGGAACGTTGCGCGACCTGGAATCGAAACGCGGCGAAGCCGAGAAACGCCTCACCGAGATGGACTCCGGCGGTCCGCGCATGCTCAAGGAAGAGGTGGACGCCGAGGACATCGCCGCCGTGGTGGCCAAGTGGACCCACATTCCGGTGGCGAGGCTGCTGGAGGGGGAGATGGAAAAAATGGTGCATATGGAGGATCGGCTGCACATGCGCGTCGTGGGACAGGAGGAGGCGGTGCGGGCGGTTTCCAACGCCGTGCGCCGCGCGCGCGCCGGGTTGCAGGATCCCAATAGGCCGCTGGGATCGTTCATCTTCCTCGGCCCGACCGGCGTGGGCAAGACCGAACTGGCCCGTTCGCTGGCGGAGTTCCTTTTCGACGACGAGCAGGCGATGGTGCGGATCGACATGGGCGAGTACCAGGAAAAGCACACCGTCTCGCGCCTGATCGGCGCGCCGCCCGGGTACGTCGGCTACGAGGAAGGCGGCCAGCTCACCGAGGCCGTGCGCCGACGCCCGTACTCGGTGGTGCTCCTGGACGAGATCGAAAAAGCCCACCCGGAAGTGTTCAACGTGCTGCTGCAGCTTCTCGACGACGGGCGGCTGACCGACGGCCAGGGCCGGACGGTTTCCTTTCGCAACGTGGTCGTGATCATGACCAGCAACCTCGGCGGCGAGTTGTGGCTCAGCGGCGAGACCGTCACCCGCGAAGCGGCGATGGAAGTGCTGCGGCGCGCGTTCCGGCCTGAGTTCCTCAACCGGGTGGATGAGGTCGTGGTCTTCCGCCCGCTGGACAAGGAGCAGATTGCGCGCATCGTCGATATCCAACTCAAACGTGTTGAGAAGCTGCTGGCGGACCGTGACATCCGGCTGGAGGTTAAACCGGGCGCGCGCGAATTTCTCGCCGAAGCCGGATGGGATCCGGCTTACGGTGCGCGTCCCCTGAAACGCACGATCCAGCGCGAATTGCAGGATCCGCTTGCCATGAAGATATTGCAGGGTGAGTTGTTGACCGGCATGACGGTCCGCGTCGATCGCGTGAAGGAAGGGCTGACGTTCACCCCTGCGGTCAAAGGCAAGGCGGCATCCTGACCCGATCCCATTTGACCAGGAAGCAGGAGGCCTCAGTCTGTGTTAAAAGATAAATATTGTCCGAAATGAGGTGCAGTTAAAAAGCAATTTTTCCAGCTAAAAACGCCCCAGAATCCACCGGTTTTTAAGAAAGATAATGATTCTGAACCGTAATTTAATTCCCACTTTACGACCTTTACGCCCGTCATGTGGGATGATGTAATCAAGATTGAATTCCCAAAAGGAATCTGAAATCCCTTTAGGAAAGGAGGAAAATACCATGTTCAAGAAATTGCAGAGGAAAGGCCAAGGTCTTGTAGAGTATGCATTGATTCTGGTTCTTGTCGCCATCGTTATCATTGTCATTTTGTCGGTCCTTGGTCCGGCAATTGGTAACGTGTTCAGCCAGATCGTTAAGAGCATATAGGTCTTGCGGTAGTATTCGTATGAACGCAGACGACGGCCATGCCGGTAGTGCTTGGCCGTCGTTTTTTTTTACAGGTTCAATTGGGTGGGAGGTCGCTCATTGCGAATCGTGAACTCGCCGCTGAAGAGAAATTGATTCATGATACCGGATGCGTTGATATCCACATCCAACATAAAGGAAAAGATTGTGGATAAATTGTATTAAATATACAATATCTTGATATCCATTCTATTTTCCCGCTTTTGACCGTTATGGAAAAAATATTGATCCCGGAAAGCAATTATTTGCAATAATATTAACATCCATTTTACGGTTTATTTTCCTAAAAAAGTGGGATAATTCCTATTAGGTTATTTTCATTCGCTGCAATCATTGTCCATAGGAAAGGAGCTAACATCCATGTTCAAGAAACTGCAGAGGAAAGGCCAAGGTCTTGTAGAGTACGCGTTGATTCTGGTACTGGTCGCCATCGTTATCATTGTTATTTTGTCGGTCCTTGGTCCGGCAATCGGTAACGTGTTCAGCCAGATCATCAAGAACATCTAGGCGTTGCAAGATCCGAACGCGGACGACGGCCAAGCCCACACGGCTTGGCCGTCGTTTTTAATCCAGGTTCAATCGGGTGGGAGGCCGCTCAATGCTAATCGTGAACTCGCCGCTGAGGAGAAATTGATTAGTGATCCGGCATGCGTTGAACACCACGCCCGACAAAAATGAAAATATTGTGGATATCTTGTATTCACTGTCCAATATTTTGAAATATATTCTATTTTCCCGCGATTGACCGTTATTAAAAAACATTGATCCCGGAAAGCTATTATTTGCAACAATATTAACATCCATTTTACGGTATATTTTCCTATAAAAGTGGGATAATTCATATTAGGTTATTTTCATTCGCAGCAATTATTTTCCATAGGAAAGGAGCTAACAACCATGTTCAAGAAACTGCAGAGGAAAGGCCAAGGTCTTGTAGAGTACGCATTGATTCTGGTTCTGGTCGCCATCGTTATCATTGTCATTTTGTCGGTCCTTGGACCGGCAATTGGTAACGTATTCAGCCAGATCGTCAAGACCATCTAAGCGTTTCGAAAGTTCCTCTCCGAACGCGGGCGACGGCCAAGCCTTCTTGGGCTTGGCCGTCGTTTTTATTCCAGGTTCAATCGG
>JBEKDW010000112.1:0-7503 GCA_050014155.1 Anaerolineales bacterium | reverse complement strand
CAAAGTTTTTCGGCACTTGCTTCTACTACTCCCTCTAGGAGCACTGTCCCCCCATTTTTTCAGAAAATGGGGGGACGAGAAGTGGGCGGGGTTCACAACCAGTCCCAAAATTTTGCTTCCGATCACTGCTAACCCTCCGAGGAGATTAACCGCAAGCAAACCTGTGCGATGCGGATTAATGGCTGTCTCCTTTTAATCCACCGTCCGGTATGGTGAGTTTTCCCGTCGACCCCTTGTGCTTGCGCCGCAGCAGCACCGCCCGCCGTCGGCGGTCCAGCTGCACCGCCATCGATACGGCCACGGACAGGCTGGTAAAAACCCAGGTGCTGATGGCCACACCGCGCACGCCTTTTCCGACAGGCGCCGGAGAAGCTGCCCTTCGATGAAGATAATTCCTTACCGGTTGTGACGGTACCAGGTCGATGATCTTGGAAAGCCGGGTTTGGTCGGGCTCGATCGGCGCCATCTCCTTCAGGATCTTGCCATAAGCGTCGGAAGTCTGGGTGACCACCGAGCTCCAATCCAGTTTCTGCACCCGAGTGCGCGCGGCTTCGCACAACCGATCGTACTCCGCCTGCGGCAGTGCGCAGATCCGCTCCACGCAGCGGGCGAAGTCCTCGGGCGTGGCTTCCTTGGACAGCCGGCAGCCGACGGAATCATCCACGAGTTCGTCCACCGTCTCGTTGGCGAGGCCCACCACCGGCGTGCCCGATGCCAGCGCCTCGATCACCACCAGACTTTGCACTTCCATCTTCGACGCCGAAACTAGCACATGCGTCCTTTCGAGGAAGCCGGGAATTTCCCGGTGGCTGATCTCTCCCGTAAAATCGACCCGATCGTTTAGTCCGGCTCGGCGCACGACCTGCTTCAGCTCTTCCAGATATGCCGGATTAAGCGGAACGCCGAGGATCTGCAACCGGAAACGGGGCGGAAGGTGGCGAAGCGCTTCAATCAGGAAGGCCTGGTTCTTACGACGGCTGATGAAGCCGATGTAGGTCAGGAGAATCTCTTTCGTTCCCAGATCGGCGTTGCGGCACCGGCTGTAATGCTCGAGGTTCCGCCCATTGGGGATGACGAACATTCTTCCGTCGTACCCGAACTGGCGGAAGCGGTCGACCATCGTTTGGTTGAGGGCGATGATCGCATCGCAGTTCCGGTAAAAGGAATCCATGTAATCGCGGGTGATGGCGTTGGCCAGAAAGCTCTCCGGAATATTCGCCACTTCGTTGGCGCCGAAATCCATCATCTTTCCGGGAAGGATATGCGATGTGTGGACGAAGGGTTTGGCGCGCATCTTGGCCCAGATTTGCGCCAGGAGCCCGGTCAGGGCCGGGTCGTGGGCATGGATGATGTCGGGCGCGTATTCGTCAAGAAAACCGAACAGCAGACGGATATTCTCTTGAGAAAGCTGGGGTACACAGGCGTTGCCTTTCCCGACCTTCCGCAACTGCAACACCTTCAACCGGGTGCCGTCGAATACCAATCCGGCCGTATCGCCCGGAACGATCAAGGCGGTATCGTAGTCGTCGGCGAACCGGCGCGCGAGTTCATGCGCGGCCCGTCCTTCGCCGCCGCCGTAACCTTGTTTAAATATGGAGATGAAAGCCACCCTCTCCAGCATTGCTAAATCCTCCGGCCCTTCTCGTATTGATAAATGCACGCAGGGGAAGATTCCCGCCCATTCTCCCCCCACGGCCGCCTACCATTGATTCCGATTACGGGGTCAGCGTGGGCAGACCGTCACACGAGCCGTTGAGGTTTGCCAAATCTTCCGTGATCCATCCTTGCTGAAGGATCCCCGTGCTGCCCACGCTCAAATCCACTTTGAACCAGCCAATCATCCTTCCGATCGCTTTGGCGTAATCGTCCAGGTGAATGGTGGTGATCATGGTGGAGGAAACATCCGGCGATGCGTACACCGGTGTGTCGGTGGAGGCCATCAGGAAGCAAACTCCCGGAGGCGGTCCGACCACTAAGGGAAGGCCATCGCACGCGCCTTCCATGTGAAAGGCGGCTCCCCATTGCACCCAGCGGTTGCGGAATACGCCCACGTTCGCCGCCTGGGCGACGCCCGGATCGAAACCGAACCAACCGTCGGCAGTGTATGCCGCAGCCTGCATCCGGTCGTCCGGCGAGAGGGTTCCGAAGAGATCCGAAGCGATGTTTGGTCGTTGATAGACCGCCACACTTCCATCGGCGACGATCTCGCACGCGCCTCCGCCCGGCGTAAAAACGGGCGCAAAAACCGGAGTGGACGTCTGACTGGGAATCGCCGTTGTGGGCGCTGTTGCGGACGCGGTGGCCGCCGACGGGGTTGCCATTGGGCTCGTGGTTGCGGGTACCGGTGCGCATGCAAAAAGCAACGCCGTCATGGCGGGAAGAATCAAAATAGACGCGAGTTTTTTCATGACTCGCCCGTTCAATCCGTCGCCACGACAACCGCCAGGGCATGACCCCCGGAATGCGAAAGACTGAGAGCCCATTCGGTCAATCCAAGCCGCTGAGCCCGCTCGCGGGCGTGCCCATGCAAATGCAACCCCGGTTCCCCGGCCGGCCCGCTGAGCACTTCGATATCGGTCCAGGGGATCTCGGTCATCATTCCTGTGCCGAGCGCCTTGGAGGCGGCCTCTTTTGCGGCGAACCGCGCGGCCAGGGAGGAAATACGTTCGCCGTAAGCGTCGCGCTCCGATGGCGTGAAGATCCGCTCCAGAAACCGCTCCCCCCAGCGACTGACGGCCTCTTCGATGCGGTCGATCTCAATCAGGTCGGTTCCCACCCGCAGCATTGATTGTCCCTTCTTCCTTCGGAGGGCCGGCCACCGCCAGCGCCATCTTCCCGGGGTGCAGGTAATGGCGCCCGGTTTCCAGAATCTGTTCCGCGGTAACGGCGCGGATCAAGGTCGGAAAGCGCTGGTAATAGTCCAGTCCAAGGTTGAAGATCTCGATGTTCATCAGCGAGCCGGCCACGCCTTCATTGGATTCCAACTGCAACGGCATGCGGCCGATGATGCTGGCCTGGCTGTCGGCCAGTTCGCTCCGGCTCACCTTGGCCGAGGTAAAGCGCGCGATCTCGCGCTGGATAAGTTCCACCGCCCGGGGGACGTTGTGCGGGTTCACTCCCGCCACTACCATCCACGGACCCGGGCCCAAGCCCCCGCTGAGCGTGCTCATCGAATAATACGCCAGGCCCTCCGCCTCGCGCACCGCGTCACCGATGCGGCCGTACATTCCGAACACGCCGAGGATATTATTGCCGATCATCGCGGATAGGTATTCGGGCGACGTGCGCGCCGGTCCGGGCGTTCCCAGGATTAAATCTGCCTGGCTCTTCCCCGGCAGCGATATGTATTTTTCCATTTTTCCCGCCGCATGCGGCGCGGGCGGAAGCGGCGCGCGTTCCGGCTGGGCGGGATTTTTCCAATCGCCGAAAAATTTTTCCACCAGGTGGGTCGCTTTCGCGCTGTGCACCGCGCCCGTCACGGTCAGGATCATTCCGCGAGGGCCGTACTGTTTGGCGTGGAATTCCTGCAGGTCTTTGCGTGAAATGCCCTGCACCGTTTTCGGGGTGCCTTCCTCGTCATGCGCATACGGATGTCCGGCATAGGCCAGTTCCGCGAAGGCCATGTGCGCGCGCTCCCCGGTATCCTGTTCGCGGATGGTCAGGTGGGTGAGGTATTCCCCGCGCAGCCGCTCGAACTGATCCTGTGGAAAAATGGGAGCCCGGAGCCCATCCGCCGCCAGCTCCATCACCAGGGGCAGATCCTCCGCCAGGCAGCGCGCGTAAAAAGAGGTGGTGTGCATTCCCGCACCGAACGAAAGCGTCGCACCGGCGGATTCCAGTAGGTCGTAGATCTGGTGGAACGATCTCTTTGCGGTTCCGCGCATCAGGCAGGTGGAGGTGAGCGCCGAGAGACCGGCCTTCTCGTCGCTTTCATCCAAACCCCCCGCCCACAGGGATCCGAGGACGACAACCGACGGGCTGAGGAAATTCTCGCGCACCAGCGTGATGATCCCGTTCGGCAGGACCCGCCGCACGACGGTCTCGGGGCCTGGAACCGCGCGCAGATCCAGAGGTTCGATCCGCGGCCGGCGCTTGGCAACCCGCCTCACCTTCCGGCGCACCGGGATGGACCTTCCGCGGGATCCAATTTTTCTACGTTTCGCAACGGTAGCCATTCCGATTCTCCGTACTTCAATGGCCGGACGCCGGGTCGGATTTACTTTCCACCCCGGTCGGCAAATAGAAACCGACCGTCCGGTTGCGCTTCGAAAGGATCTTATGCGCCACCCGCTGCACGTCGTCGGCCGTCACCGCCGCGAGCGAGGCAAGATAATTATCGAACCAATCGATCGAGGCGAACATTTCGGCGTAGCCCATCCAGAAAGCCTGGTTGGTGACCGTTTCGCTGCCGTAGGCGAAGATAGCTCGCGCCTGCTTGACGGCGCGTTCCATCTCCTCGCGGCGTAGCGGATTCTCCACGATCTTCCGCAATTCCCCGTCCATTGCGGCCAGCACCTGGTCCGGGGTTTTCCCGTTGCGGACCGTGGCGGTGATCGAATAGAGGTACGGGTCGAACGTTGCTGCCAGCCCGCCGCTCACGCCCGCGGCTAGTTCGGTTTCCACAAGGGTTCGGTACAAGCGCGAGGTCTTGTTGGAAATTCCGCCGCTGAACATATTAAAATTGCTCGGTCCGGCAAGCACGCTGTCGAGCACGATCATCGGAAAAAAATCCGGATCGTTCGCCGCGGGCCCGTGAAAGGCCACTTCGACAAAGGCGGTTTCACCCGGTCCTTCCACCGTCACCCGGCGCTCTCCCTTTTGGGCCGGCTCCGCGCGGGCGGACTGCGGCGGAGGGGTGCCGGCGGAGACCGCGCCGAACAGCTCGCGGATCCGCCCCAGCATGGCCCGGGTTTGGAAATCGCCGGCCACCGCCACCAGGGCGTTGTTGGGAGTGTAATAGGAATGGTAATGGCGGTAGAGATCGTCACGCGTCATCGAGGAGAGGTCCGCCACGTCGCCGATCACTTCGTGATGGTACGAATGCACCCGGAAGGCAGCGGCCTGCACTTCCTCGGAGAGCCGGAAGGTAGGTTCGTTCTCGTATCCCTGGCGTTCGGAGACGATCACCGTCCGCTCGGAGGTGACTTCCTTGGGAGCGAAATTGCTCTCGGTCATGCGGTCGGCTTCCAGGCGCAAGCCGAGATCGATCCGGTCAGCGGGCAGGGTCTCGTAATATGCGGTCCAATCCAGCCAGGTCATGGCATTCCACACGCCGCCTTCGCGCGAAACCGCACGGTCGAGGCTGCCGGTCGGGAAGGTGGGCGTACCCTTGAACTGCATATGCTCCACCCAGTGCGAAATGCCGGTCAGGCCGGCGCGCTCATTGCGCGAGCCGACGCGGTACCACACCCACAAGCTGATCAGCGGTGCGGCATGAATTTCTTTGAGCAACACCAGCAGCCCGTTGCGCAACCGGGCGCGGTGGACGCGGCCCGCGGTCATCGCGCGCGGTCCTTTTTTCCGGCGGGCGCCGGCGCACCCGCCTTGCCCCCGTTGTATCCGCGGCCGATTCCGCGGTAGTGGAATCCGAGCCGCTTCATCTCCTCCGGTTCGTAAATGTTCCGCCCGTCGATCAGGTTGGGATTGCGCATGAGCTTTTGGATCCTCGAAAGATCCAGCTGTTTAAATTCGTTCCAGTCATTGACCACAACTAATGCATCGATCCCGTCGGCGAGTTCGTAGGGATCCTTGCACATGCGGATCTCGGGCATGATCCGGGCGGCGTTTTCCATGGCCACCGGATCGTAGGCGCGGACTTTCGCGCCGCGTTCCCTCAGCAACGCCGCGATCCGCAGTGCGGGTGTTTCGCGGATATCATCCGTGTTGGATTTAAAAGCAAGCCCCAACAGCCCGATTTCCGATTGCTCCAGTTTCCCCACCAGCGATTCGACGTGCTCGATCACCATCCGGCGGCGGTCCTCGTTGATATCCATCACAGCCTGCAGCAGTTGCGGGTTGCGCCCCTGTACCGACGCCATATAGGCCAGCGCCTTCACGTCCTTGGGGAAGCACGAACCGCCGTAACCGATCCCGGCCTCCAGGAATTGGCGGCCGATGCGCGGATCGTAACCCATACCGCTGGCCACTTCCTTTACATCAGCGCCCAGTGCCTCGCAGATGTTGGCGATTTCATTGATGAAGGAGATCTTCGTCGCCAGGAAGGCGTTCGAGGCGTATTTGATCATCTCCGCCGTGCGCAAATCGGTGATCACGATCGGCGCGCGTAGCGGCAGATGCAACTGAGCCACCTTGTCGGCCGCCTCCCGGTCCATCGATCCAAGCACCGTCCGGGACGGGTTGAGAAAATCCGCAAGCGCCGATCCTTCGCGGAGAAATTCCGGACACGAGACGACCGAGAACGGGAGCGGTTTGGAAAGACGGGAGCGGATGATCTCCGCCACCCAGTCCCCCGTGCCGACCGGGACGGTGGATTTGTTGATCACCACCAGCGGCTGCTGCATCGCTCCGGCGATGGACTCGGCCGCCTCGCGCACATAACGCAGGTCCGCTTCCCCGTCCACCCCTTCCGGCGTTCCGACGGCAATGAAAGCGAACTCCGCGTTTTTCAAACCCTCGGCATAGGACGTGGTAAACGAGAGCCTTCCGGCTTTAACATTTCGGGAGACGACCTCCTCCAGGCCGGGTTCGTAGATGGGCAGAATTCCCTTGCGTAGGTTGTCCACTCGTTCCTGGTTGATGTCGAGGGCCATCACCCGGTTCCCCAGGTCGGAAAAACCGGCCGCGGTAACCAGTCCAACGTAGCCCACCCCGATAACGCATATTTCCTTCATTTAGCCTCCGAAGCCAATATCCCCGGGATTGAGGGTAGACTATGGATTGTATTCCATTTCCCGGGATAAGAAAAAGCCCTCCTTTTCAGGAAAATGGGCTGATTGCGGCTTTCGATGAGTATAACGGGAAGGTTGTCACTTGCTCCAAACCGAAACCTGGAATATGATATTTCCCATCCGGATAACCCAAGAAGGCGCTTATGGAAATTACACGCCAGGCCGATTACGCCATCCGAGCTATCCTTTTTCTGGCTGAGAACGAGAAGAAGGGCCGGGCTCCTACCAATAAGATTGCCGAAGCCAAGCACATTCCCCCTTCGTTCCTGGCTAAAATCATCTCGCAGCTTTCCGTCGCTGGGCTGGTGAATACCTCCCGCGGAGCGCGCGGGGGAGTCACTCTGGCCCGACCTTCCAGCGAGGTTACGCTCCTGGAGGTCATCGAAGCCATCGACGGACCGATGTCCATCAACGAGTGCGCCCTCGACCTCTCCATCTGCCAGTTCGGGAAGGAATGTCTGGTGGGCCCGGTGTGGTGCCGGTTGCAGGAGGAATTGGTCACGCGTCTGCGCGAGATCACCTTCAACCAATTGGTGAAGGAGTCCGCGGTACCGGCGGGGATTCCGGCTTCGATATAAAACTCCTCTGTTCCAGA
>JBEKDW010000111.1:0-7589 GCA_050014155.1 Anaerolineales bacterium | reverse complement strand
TTATTCATGGCAATCCACGTATTGGTGTACCGGCTCACCCGCGGGGTTCTGGGAAGCCGCATGGCGGGTCAATCCGTGCTGTTATTGCATACCATCGGCCGCAAATCGGGTAAAAACCGGATCACTCCAATCAATTACTTTCGCGACGGGGAACGGTTCGTGGTCGTCGCGTCGAATTGGGGCCGCAGCAATAACCCCGCTTGGTATATTAATCTGCAGAATCAACCGGCCGTGACCATCCAGGTAAAGAGCGAAGTAATAAAAGTCCGGCCGGAAGATGCTACGCGAGCGGAGTATCAAAGGCTGTGGAAATTGGTCACCGGGAAAAATGATTATTACGTGCGATATCAAAAACAAACGCAACGAACCATACCGATTGTTATCCTGATACCGGAGAAATTGGGGAGGAGAAAATCAACCAGAGGTAATTCAAACAAGGAAAAATGAAGAATGGATGAACCGCAAAAGAACAATCTCCCCCGCTGGCTGGAATGGGCGCGCGAGATCCAGGCCCTGGCCCAGACAGGGTTGCACTATGCGCCCGACGATTACCATCGCGACCGGTACCGCAGGCTGATGGATATTGCCGTGGAAATCACCTCCGAGTATGGCGGGCTTCCGCGCGAGAACGTGAAGCTGGCGTTCACGGCCGCGCGCGGGTACGCCACACCGAAAGTTTCCGTGCGCGGCGCCGTCTTCCGCGGCGGAAAGATCCTCCTGGTGCGCGACCGGACCGACGGCGGCTGG
Source organism: Anaerolineales bacterium (assembly GCA_050014155.1). Taxonomy (GTDB): domain Bacteria; phylum Chloroflexota; class Anaerolineae; order Anaerolineales; family RBG-16-64-43; genus FEN-1073. The sequence continues at coordinate 6,842 of JBEKDW010000111.1, read as the reverse complement.
TGCATGCCGGGCGGCTGGGCTGACGTGGGCGACTCGCCCTCGGCGATGGTCGAGCGTGAAGTGCTGGAGGAAAGCGGATTGACGGTGCGCGCTGCGCGCCTGGTGGGCGTATACGACGCCAACAACGAGAGCGGGTTACGGGAAGTAATGCACCTCTACGATCTGGTGTTCCTCTGTGACGATCTGGGCGGGGAACCGCATGCGAGCAATGAAACTTCCGACGCCGGTTTTTTTGGCCTGGATGAGATCCCGACGCTGTCAAGCGCTCGTACCGGGCTGCGCCAATTGCGGGCGGCGTTCACCCACAGGGAGAACTCCTCCCTGCCTGCGGAATTCGATTAGCCCCGCTTTCATCGTATGATTTTGAGCATAAAAAAACCGGTGAATACGCGGATTAATCGAGAGATTCGCGGACGGTTCCTTCGATTGGCGAAAAATCTGTAAATATCCTTGCTTTTCCATCGAAGTAAAATTGGGTTGGCACCGTTTCGCCGGTTGCCCGGGACGGGGAAAGTATCGTAGAATGAGGTTCTCGCATCCGTAGGACGGGTGCGGGGTTTCGGCTATTATCGTCTTTGGATCGGAAAGGAGCGCACGTGTCGAATAAAATTCTGCTCACGCTTGCGATCGTCGGGGGAACCGGCTCGGAAGGCAGCGGTCTGGCCATGCGGCTGGTGCGTTCCGGGTATCGCGTCATCATCGGTTCCCGCTCGGCCCAGAAAGCGGCGGAAAGGGCGACCGAATTAAACTCCACCATGGGGGAGCCTGGCCTCATTTCCGGCGCGGAGAATCTGCAAGCCGTCCGGGAAGCGGACTTGGTCATGCTGACCGTCCCCTTCGCCGCACAGCGTCAGATCATTGAAACCATCCGGCCTGCTCTGAAAGGCAAGATCCTCATCAATGTCGGCGCCTGCGTCAATCCCGATCGTCCCGCGCAGGTGGAACTTCCGCCGGCCGGATCTTCGAGCCTAGAGGCGCAGGAACAGCTCGGAGGCGACGTGCGCGTTGTGGCGGCATTCCAGAACGTTTCCTCGGAATACCTCAGGGATCCGGAACGGCCGATCGATTGCGACGTGTTGGTGTGCGGCGACGACGCCGAGGCGAAGGTGGCCGCCATGCATCTGGTGGAGGCCATCGGTTTGGTCGCATACGACGCCGGGCCCCTGAAAAACTCCATTGTGGCCGAAGGAATGACATCGATCCTGGTGGGCATCAACAAACGCTACCATGCGCGATTGGCGGGCATCCACATTACCGGCGTTTCCCAGTAACGGTCAAGGAACGCAAGGTTGACCGCGGGGCGTTCGCTTCTCCTCACCGCACTCTCGGATTTTCCCCTCATCCGCCCGGGCGACGACCTCGCCGGACTGATTCTGCAAACGCTGGATCGCAACCGTCTTCTACTGGAATCCGGGGACGTGTTGGTTCTCGCGCAAAAGATCGTCTCCAAGAGCGAGAACCGGTTGGTCGATCTGACCACGATCACGCCTTCGCGGCGCGCCATCGATCTATCCATACTATGCGAAAAAGACCCGCGCTTCGTGGAGGTCGTCCTGCGCGAAAGCCGCGAGGTGCTGCGCGTGCGTCCCGGGCTCCTGGTTGTCGAGCATCGCCTGGGGTTCGTGTGCGCCAACGCCGGCATCGACCGGTCGAATGTGGGAAGAGCCGACGGGAAGGCCGAGTGGGTGTTGCTGCTCCCGGAGGATCCGGATGCCAGCTGCCGGACGCTTCGTGAGCGGATCCGGCAGGCGATAGGTGCCGTGATTGGCGTGATCATCAACGATTCCCACGGGCGGGCCTGGCGTAACGGAACCGTCGGGATGGCGATCGGCGTGGGGGGATTTCCCGCGTTGGAAGATCTCCGTGGAAGGAAGGACCTCTTCGACAACACGCTTCAAATCACCCAGGTGGCCGCGGCCGATGAGCTGGCCGCTGCCGCTTCGCTCCTGATGGGGCAGGCCGACGAAGCGCTACCGGTTATCCATGCGCGCGGCTTTCCGTATCCCATGCGGGAATCCTCGCTGGCGGAACTCATTCGTCCAAAAGAAATCGACGCCTTTCGGTAATCACTCGTGCAACGAAAAAAAATTGGAGGATATTCAATATGGAGGCTGAACGGGAGGAGGATCGCGCCTGGAAGGTCGTCCGCTCCGAGCCGGGGCCGGAATTGATCCTTTTCAAGGCGCGTTTCGACTGGCTCGCCAATCCGCGCAATCAAAAGATCATGCGGGCGGTCATCCTCGAAGCCCGGGATTGGGTGAACGTGGTTGCGCTCACACCGCAGGAGCGGATCGTCATAGTCAGCCAGTTCCGCTTCGGGGTCAGGCAACTCTCGCTGGAAGTTCCCGCCGGGTTGGTCGATCCGGGGGAAACGCCGTTGCAGGCCGCCATTCGCGAGTTGGACGAGGAAACGGGATACACCGCGAGGGAATGGAAATCGCTCGGATGGTCCTTTCCCAACCCGGCGTTTCTAAACAACCGCGTGTACAACTTTCTCGCGCTGGACGCGCAACGCACACGCTCGCCGCATCCGGAGGACGGGGAAGACTTGGAGACTTTAGAGCTTTCACTCGACGAAATCCAACATGCCATCCAAACGGACGGCATGCGAAACTCCAATACCCTGCTTGCCCTCGCGCGGGTTTTTGACCTACGTGTTCAATAACTACCTGTTCTAAATCCCTTATTAATGCAAGCCTGCAGAATCGCCTTTAACTGAAGAATTAGGTTAACTTCGGTACAATGAGCTCCGTGGAGCGCCACTTTTTCTACTATGGATATGATCTACACCAGACGATCGATTAGGAAATTCCGTCCCGATCCTGTGCCGGAAGATTCCATCCGGCGCTTGCTCGAAGCCGCAAACGCCGCCCCCTCTGCGCATAACACGCGGCCATGGCGCTTCGTTGTTTTGCGGGATGCCGAAGCCACGTCGATTACTGGCGGAAGGGATGGCTGCAGCGTACGCGTACGACGCTGAAGCGGACGGGATGGATCCGGAGAAAATCCGGATCCGCAATGAGCGTTCGGTGGAACGAATTGCCGGTGCGCCGCTGGCGGTGCTCGCTTGTCTGGATGAAGCCTGCCTTCCGAAAAATTCCGGCCGCGGTGCAGAAGGGGAGCGGTTGCTGCTCACCCAGAGCGTGGCCGCCGCAGTGGAGAATTTATTATTGGCCGCGGCCGCGGAAAAATTGGGCGCATGCTGGTTGTGCGCTCCCGCGTTTTGCCCGTCCGCTGTCACCGAAACGCTGGTGCTCCCGAAAAATTGGATCGCCCAGGCATTGATCCTGATCGGGGTTCCAGCGGAAACGCCGGCAAAACCGAACGGGCATACTCTCGATGAGGTCGTGCAATGGCGCTAGGGGAATTTGACGATTGGAAGATCGTCGCACTGGCCGGCGGTGTGGGGGGCGCGAAATTGGCGCACGGCCTGGCGCAGATTCTTCCGGCGGAAAACCTCACGGTCGTGGTCAACGTCGCTGACGATTTCGAGCTGTACGGATTGACCGTCTGCCCCGATCTGGATACGGTAATGTATACGCTGGCCGGGATCGCGGCGCGTGAAACCGGTTGGGGGATCGAGGGAGATACCTTCCAGTGCATCGAAGCGCTTGCCAAGCTCGGCGCGCCCGCCTGGTTCCGTTTGGGCGACCGCGACCTGGCGACGCACCTTGCGCGCACGCGTTGGTTATGGGATGGTGCGACACTCACCGATGCCACCCGCCGGCTATGCGAATCCTTCGAAGTCCGGCAATCTATCCTCCCTTGTACGGACGACCTTCTACGGACAATTGTCGAGACGGACGAGGGCGACCTGGAATTTCAGGATTATTTCGTACGCCGCAGGGTCGAACCGGTAGTGCGCGGGTTCTACCTGCGCGGATTACCCGCGGCGCTTCCATCGCGGGAATTTCTCGGGGCGTTGGATGCGGCGGATGCGGTCGTGCTGTGCCCCTCCAATCCGTTTGTCAGCCTGGGGCCGATTCTCGCCCTGCCAGGCGTGCGCGAGAAAGTGGCGGCGAAGGCTGCCGTGGCGGTTACGCCGATCATCGGCGGCCGGGCGGTCAAGGGGCCGCTGGCGAAGATGTTCCACGAACTGGGCCGCGAGTCCTCCGCGGTTGAAGCGGCGCGTGAATACCGCGGGATCATCCGCGGGTTTATCCTCGACCGGCAGGATGTCCCGCGAAAGGGAGAAATCGAGGCGTTCGGCTTTCCCGTGGGGATCGCCGATACGCTGATGCGCGACGATCTGCAAAGGAAGAATTTGGCCGCGGAAACTTTGCGCTTTATTCGAACGGGCCTGTCGGAATGAAACGTTGGGTTATCGTTCCGGTCAAACGACTCACCGCTGCCAAGTCCCGTCTATCGCCGGCGCTTCCAGCGCGGCACCGCCGGCTGCTTGCCCGTGCGTTACTGAATCACACATTGAAAACCTTACGCGGCTTGAACGGGATCGAGGGGATCCTGGTTGTCAGCAAGGATCGCGCGGTGCGTTCAATCGCCGGAAAATTCGGTGCGGTCTTTGTGCGCGAGGGGGAATGCGACGGTTTGAACCGGGCGTTAGCACGGGCCACAGACGAGGCCGTTGTGCGGGGAGCAGAGGCAGTGATGGTTCTTCCAGCCGATCTGCCGCTGCTCCGGGCGCGGGATTTGGTGCGGGTTTTGCGCCAGGCCCGTCGTTCGCCGTTTGTGGTGATTGCGCCGGATCGGGGAGAGCGGGGGACAAACCTGCTCTATCTTTCGCCTCCCGGGATTATAAAATTTTCCTTCGGCGAACGTTCATTCAAAAAGCATCTCCAATCGTCGCGCAGGAAAAAAATTCGCGTGAGCGTATTACGGACGTTGGCTTTTGCGCAAGATATTGATCGTCCCGAGGATTTGTCAATCCTCCGCGATCCATTTCGGTTTCCGATACCGTTGTAAATGATAATCGCATTAGAAATGCAGAAAATCTTCACATATTCAACCTATAATCTTTTATAAAAACAACGGCTTCACGGATTCCATTTGAAGCAGCCGTTGATCTCCTTCTGTGGCCAAGGTGAAAATAATGAAATGGAAAACGGGCAGAATTAACCGTACGGCAATTTGCTTGGCAGTGTTTGCATTCTTCGCACTGACAGGCTGCGGGGCACCGGCCGCGGCGAAAAAGTCCACTGCGACCATCCCCGTCTTGCCTTCTTTCCAACCGTCGGCGACCGCCACTTCGACGCCAACCGCGACACTGGTTCCGGAAAAGACCTGGAAAAGCTACGGTCCGGAAAGCGGGCTCATTCATACCCTGGCGCTGGATCCGTCGGCTCCATCCACCCTGTATGCCGGCACGGATGACGCCGGCGTGTTTAAAAGCACCGACAGCGGCGGAGAGTGGACCGCGGTCAACGGCGGGTTGACCGCAATACACATTAACGCACTGGCGGTCGACCCTCGAACTGCGGGAACCCTCTTTGCGGGAACGGACGATGGCGGAATCTTCCGAAGCACAAACGGCGGAGAGAACTGGCTTGCCTTGAACAATGGGCTGACCGCGAATCAGATTAAAGCGGTGGCGATCGATCCGGTTACCCCGACCATCCTTTACGCCGGGACCGATGTCGGTATTTTCGTAAGCATTAATGAGGGCGCAAGATGGGACTCGATCAATCAAGGTCTGTTGGATCAAAATGTCGACGCACTGGTGGTAGATCCGGCAGCGCCGGCCACACTCTATGCGGGGACGATCGGAGAGGGTGTATTCATGAGCACCAATGGCGGCGGGTCCTGGAGCGCAGTCAACAACGGTTTGACCGCCGCGAATGTCTACGCCCTAACGATCGACCCATCGACGCCGGCTATTCTCTACGCCGGAACTGAGAAAGCCGTCTTTGCCACCATCAACGGCGGCGGGACGTGGAATGCGGTCGGCGCCGAATTCGCCGATGCCTCCGTTTCCGCTCTGGCGCTCAATCCTTCGGCACCGGCCACCCTCTATGCAGGAACATCCAGTGGCATCGTTTGGAAGACCACCAACGGAGGCGGGGATTGGAATGCGATAGCCACGGGTCTTTCCAACCTCCCGATCGAGGCCTTGGTGGCCGATCCGTCGACGCCGGACATGCTTTACGCGGGGGCATTCGGCGGGGGTGTATTCCAAAGCACCGACGGCGGGAGCGCATGGAAGATGGTCAATGCCGGGATGATCGATACCGATGTGAATACTCTCGCAATGGATCCGGTGGCTCCCAAGACGATCTATGCGGGAACGAAATACGGGGGTGTGTATAAAACCTCCGACGACGGATTGACCTGGAACATCGTCGATATTGGATTGACGGCCCACAATATTTTGGCATTGGCCATCGACCCGGCCGAGCCCGCCACACTATATGCCGGCACGGATCAGGGCGTCTTTCAAAGCACCGACGGTGCGGCAAATTGGAAACCGATGGATGTCGAGTTTATTAATTATCGCGCTGTGAACGCCTTGGCCGTGGATCCCGTCACGACGACGAATCTTTACGCGGGCGTCTTCGGCTTCGGCGTGTATACCAGCACCGATCGCGGCAGGCTTTGGAGCGTGAGCAACTCCGGGCTGACCACGAATTGGGTGGTGGCGATCGCGATTGATCCGGCGACTCCGACGACGATTTACGTCGGGACCAACAATGGCGGAGTATTCAAAACCACCGACAGCGGCCGGTATTGGAAACCGGCCAGCGCCGGTTTGGCCGTATCCCAGGTAAACGCTTTGGCGATAGATGTCCTCACGCCGACCACGATCTATGCGGGAACCAAGAACGGCGTCTACACCAGCGTGGACGGCGGGAAGAATTGGACGCCATGCAGCACGAAATTAACATCCA
>JBEKDW010000110.1:0-7593 GCA_050014155.1 Anaerolineales bacterium | reverse complement strand
TCCCCAGCCGGGCGAATACCAACGGAAGAAGGAATAGATACACCGGCCAGAGGACGAGTACCAGATAATATTTGACGGCTTGCTGCCAGATCAGGGTTTCGGGAACGGGTGATGTCGTCATGACTTCCTTCCACGATGAGGTTGGGTCTTCCGAAATATGGATTATATTCCATCTGGTAGACAGCCTTTACCGCGGAACGTTCATGAAAATCCCGGCATCCCAATTAACTGATTGAGATACAATCCATTCCGTGGAGGTCTGTGAAGCGTGGACAACATCGTTCTGAGAACCGCGAAGCTTCGCAAATATTTTCGAAGCGTCAAGGCTGTGGAAGATGTGAGTCTGGAAGTCCATCGCGGGAGCGTGTTTGGTTTCTTAGGGCCGAACGGATCGGGCAAGACGACCACCATCGGGATGATCCTCAGCCTCCTCCGTCCGAACGCAGGAAGCGTGACCCTCTTCGGCGAGTCGGTCACCCTGGGAGGGAATTTTCCCTTGCGCCGGGTGGGATCGCTCATGGGCCTGCCCGCGCTTGTGCCATACATGACTGCGCGGGAAAACCTCCTACTGATGAGCCGCTTGTATCCGAATATATCTCCCCGACGGGTGGATGAAGTGCTGGAGATTGTGGGGTTGGAGAGCGTAGCCAAACGCAATGCGGGTAGATTCTCTTCCGGCATGAAGCAACGCCTGGGGCTCGGGATCGCCCTCCTGCATCAACCCGAATTGCTGATCCTGGACGAACCCACCAATGGGATGGATCCGGCCGGGATGCACGAGACCCGCAACCTGCTGCGGAAGCTGGCCGATGCCGGAATGACAGTCTTTCTCAGCAGCCACCTGCTGCATGAGGTGGAACAGATCTGCGATGAGGTGGCCATCCTGAGCCAGGGATCGATCGTCGCCCAAGGCAATATCGCCGCGCTGCTTGGAAAAGGGAACGTGACGGTGAAAGCGCGCGTTCCCTCCCCGGAAGAAGCCGCAGCCATACTGCGCGCGCAGCCCGGCGTTACCGAGGCCGAGGCGAACGGAGCATACGTACTGGTCAAGGGAATACCCAGCGAAGCGGTGATCGTCTGCCTCGTTTCGAACGGGATGGTTCCCAACGAGGTCACCACGGGAAGGCCGGATCTGGAGGAACTCTTTCTCGGGCTGACCGGCTCGGACATATCCTGAAATCCCTTCGCGCCGCACGGTGCTCATCCGGAATCTTTCCGAAAGGAAACCGAAATGTTTTGGACCCTGATTTCCATGGAACATGGTAAAAATTTTCGGCGCCTTACGCTCTGGATCGGACTGATTCTGATTTCGGCTTTTCTGGCGGTTTCCTTTATCGTTGAGAATGCATACCTGGCGGATCTTCAAACCCAGCCGCAGGTGCACCCCGACACGATCGAAGAGTACAAACAATTGGTCACTTTGCCCGCCGCATTGTCGACCTCCTTGAGTTTTGGCGCTTCTTCCGGGGTCTTGCTGGTGATCATTTTCGTCGGGACGATGACGGCTCAGGAATATCCCTGGCGGACCGTTAACCTATTAGTCGGTCACGGCGCCCCGCGCTTTTCTCTGATCGCCGCGAAGTTCCTTTCTTTCCTTTTACCCGTCCTTGGCATGGTGCTGGTTCCGCTGATCGTGGGAGGGGTTTGCGGCGGGGCCGCAACGATTCATTATTATGGGGGCATCGATCCAACCCGCGTGGATTTCGGGCGGATTGGGATTACGGTGATCGGGACCGTCTATTCGCTCCTGCCCTATGCAGCCATAACCTTTTTTCTCGCCGTTCTCACCCGCTCCGCCGCAGCCACTATCGGGATAAGCCTCGGGTATTTTTTTATTCTGGAAAACCTGGTCGCGTTAATTCTCTGGCCTTTGGGAGGGGTGTGGGAAAAGATCGGTGACTATCTTCCGGGAGTGATGGCCTATACTTGGATTTCGACGCTTCAAGCGAGCCAAAAATTTAATTTCCATTCCGCGGAATTCACCTCCGCCGTAATCGGCATTGCCGTGTATGGCTTGCTCTTCTTCCTATTCTCTGCCTTGATTTTCCGGGCGCAGGATCTGGGTGGATGATAGCCCCATCCCTCAAGATCAAACGGAGTCGGCCTTTCTCCGATCGCCTTTCGTATTCACCGGACGCGGAGCCGGTTTCCAGGACGGGATTATGAAGCGCCTTGAAGTCTATCTCCTCATCCTTTGCGTGCCCGCCGCCGGCTTCTTCCTTTCCGGCTGCACCGCTCCCACGTCCAGTTCTCGCCTGACGGAAGCCCAGGACAAAACGCGTACTGTCGAACATACGATCAACGTTCCGTCCAGTCCCAGTCCGTTGCGATCCCCCATGGTTGGCGGGATTGCCTCATCCTGGTGGAAGCCCAAGATCGGAATCACCTGGCAATGGCAGCTCTCCGGTGAAGATATCGACATTTCGATCGACGCGGACGTTTACGATATCGATTTATTTGACAACGGCGCGGATACTGTGGCTTCGCTGCAACTGCAAGACCGCCGCGCCGTGTGTTACCTCAGCGCCGGCAGTTGGGAGGACTGGCGGCCGGACGCCACCGCTTTCCCGAAGGAAATCCTCGGGAAGGATTACGAAAGCTGGCCGGGCGAGAAATGGCTCGACATCCGACAGATCGACAAGCTCGCCCCCATCCTTGGGGCGCGTTTGGACCTATGCAAAGCCAAGGGCTTCGACGCCGTGGAACCCGATAACGTCGACGGGTATCATAATGAGACTGGTTTCCCGCTAACCGCCGAGGATCAATTGCGGTTCAATCGCTGGCTGGCGCAGGAAGCCCACCGCCGCGGGCTGGCCATCGCACTCAAGAATGACGCGGAGCAGACGCCGGATCTTTTTACCGATTTCGATTTCGCCCTGACGGAGGATTGTTTCAATCAGGATTGGTGTGACCTGACACTGCCGTTCCTTCAAAACGGTAAACCGGTCCTGGATGCGGAATATACCGATACGGGGATCACCCTAGGCGCCTTCTGCCTGCGCGCGGGAGAGCTTGGTATCCGCGCAATCCTCAAGCATCGCACCCTGGACGCCTGGAGGCAGGTTTGTCCATAGCGAAAGGGAACCGATCTCTTTCATTTGATCCCGTGAAAGAATAACCCTCATCTCCCTTCGCTAAATGTTTTTAAACCAATTTTCCTTTATACTACTTCACATTCCCCGTTTTCATTGTCCGTTCCACAGATCGGGGAAATAGGCTTGATGGAAAGAGCCGTTCATTCCAACATTTCCATTTTTTCCTATAGGAGGGCATCATGAGTCCCAAAGCAAAGGCAACGGTTAAAAAGAAAGCCATGGCAAACAAAGATATCTCCAGTATTTTTCACTCCAGCTTCACTCCATTGAAGTCAGGTACCCGGAACGGAGAATGCACGGTCGATTTCAACAAATACATCGTGGTATACAGCAACAACGTCAACGGGAACCTCAGCTCCCCCTGGCGGGCCGGGGAAACCTGCATCGAATGCTACAAGGACGACCAGTTCGTCGGCTCGATCGTGTTCTATGAGATGCACGAAAATATGAACGGCGGCTACATCGACGGTAACGGGGTTGTCGTGATGGAATATCCGATCGAAGAGTTCGAGGATGTCATGCGGACTCTACGGAGCTTCCACCAGCTGTCGTTGTTGTTTGTCGAAAAAGACCTGCAGGGCGTTCCGCTTGCCCATCCGGTCGGCGCCGTGATGACGTTTGTAAAAAAACAAATCGGCAGACACTGATTTTAATTTTCCATCGCCGGCTTCCTTTGCCGGTGTCTTTACAGGACCGCGCCCCCTCTTTCCCCCTTTTTCATTTATGAAATGGGGGGAAAGAGGAAACTGGCGGTTTCCAAACGGGAATACTTCAGGGCCTTAAATTCCACCCCCTCATCGGCCATTCAAGCTCCCCGCCCCGAACCGGATCTAGAAAACCTCCCGCACAGGTTATAATCCCGCTCCAATACCCTGGAAAGAACGATCGGGAAACCCGAATCCGACGGGAAGATTGGAGACCTCTGATGGCCGACGCCAGATTTCGCGTGTATGGATACCGCTGGGTGGTGCTGGCGGTATTCATGTTCATCAACCTGACCATCCAGATGCTGTGGATCGGATACGCCCCGATCACGGGCCCGGCAGCCCAGTTTTACCATGTCACCGATTTTCAAATCGGGTTGCTCGCGATGATTTTCATGCTGGTGTTTCTGCCCCTCTCGATCCCGGTCTCCTGGGTCATCGACACGTATGGTTTCCACGTGGCGGTCGGGATCGGCGCCGTGCTGATGGGCGTGTTCGGGGTTGCGCGCGGGTTGTCCGGCGCCAACTTCGCGCCGGTCGTGTGGTGCACGGTCGGCCTGGCCATTGCACAGCCGTTCATGATGAACGCCTGGACCAAAGTCCCGGCCAACTGGTTTTCGATTGAAGAACGCGCCACCGCCGTCGGGTTGGCCACCTTGGCCAGCCTGATGGGGATCGCCCTGGGGATGGCGCTCACGCCCGTCCTTATGGACGGCGGAATGTCGATCCCGTCGATCCAACTTCTGTACGGAGGGGTGGCGGCGTTTTCCGCCGTGCTCTTCATCTTCCTAGCCCGTGAAAAACCCCCCACGCCCCCCTGTCCGGAGGGCCAGGAAACGCGCGCGCTGATGCTCGACGGGCTGAAACACGCGCTCACCGTCAAACCCTTCTGGATGTATCTGTTTGTCATGTTCATCGGCATGGGCGTGTTCAACGGTGTGACCACCTGGGTGGAAACCATCATCCGCCCGCGCGGCTTCACCCCCACCGACGCCGGAACGCTCGGAGCGCTGATGCTCCTGGGCGGAGTGATCGGCGCCGCTGTCATTCCGCCATTTTCCGACCGGCAGCACAAGCGGGTCCGCTACCTGTTGCTGGGCGTCCTGCTGGCCATCCCGTGGTTGGTGGGATTGACCTTCGCCACCAGTTCGATCGTATTGTTCGTTTCCGCATTCGGGCTGGGGTTCTTCCTGATCAGCATCAGCCCGATCGGGATGCAGTACTCCGCCGAAATTACCCAGCCGACGCCCGAGGGCACCTCCAACGGACTGATTCAGCTCGCGGGCCAGTTGTCGGTTGTATTTGTGTACATCATGGAATTGCTCAGACTTCCCGACGGATCGTTCACCCCCGGCCTGTTGCTCTCCGCTGGACTGCTGGTGGTTAGCGCGCTGGTCATCACCCGGATGAAGGATCCGGCGCCGCGGGTGTGAGGTTCGCCCTTTCCGGATTGTTTCGCGGAGATGGTCTTCGGTTGCGAGCGCGGCGTAAAAATCACTTACGCCGCGTTTTATTTCCGGCCGCGATTTTTTAACCAGGTCAATACCTTCTCCACCGGCCACGCGTTGATCACGTCCGCCTTGGTCAGCCAGGCTCGGCGGGCTATTGCCACACCGTAGAAAAGACGGTCCAGGTCGTCTTCGGAATGCGAGTCGGTATCGATGCAGATGGGAATTCCCATTTCCTGCGCGCGGCGGGCATGCACATCGTCCAGGTCGAGCCGGGCGGGATGGGAGTTTATCTCCAGCGCGACTCCCGACTCCGCAGCGGCCGCAAATACGGCCTCCATATCGAGGTCCGCCCCTTCGCGGTCTGGAATGAGCCGGCCGGTCGGATGACCGAGGATATCGACGTTCGGATTCCGAACAGCGTTGATCGCCCGCTGGGTGACTTTCTCGCGCGGCTGGCGCAGGCTGGCGTGGAGCGAGGCGACCACAATGTCGAGGCTCGAAAGGAACTCGTCCGGATAATCGAGCGTGCCGTCGGCGTGGATCTCCACCTCGCTGCCGTGGAGGAGAAGAATACGGTCGCCGAGTTCCGCCTGCGCCCTGCGGATCTCGGCCGCCTGCTGCTTGTGCCGGGCAATGTCGAGCCCGCCCGCCACGCCGAGTCCGGCCGAATGGTCGGTGACGGCCATCAACCGAATGCCGCGCTTCGCGGCGGCTTTCGCCATCTCGAGGATGCTCAAACTTCCATCGCTCCAGGTGGTATGTACGTGAAAATCCGCGATGATATCCTTTCGCTCGATCAGTTTCGGCAGCTTCCCCGTTTTGGCGGCCTGCACCTCGCCACGGTCCTCGCGCAATTCGGGAGGAATCCACGGCAAACCGAGAGCCGCATAGACTTCCTCCTCCTTCGCGCAGAGAATCTCGCCCGTGCCGTCGGTCCGGGTTAATGCATGTTCGGAAAGCGAAAGTCCCTTGGCAAGCGCAAGTTCCCGCAAAGCCACGTTATGGTCTTTCGATCCGGTTGCATATTGCAGCGCCGTACCGAATCGTTCCGGCGGGTGGACCCACACCTGGGCGCGCACACCGTCCCCGAACTCAACGCTGGATTTGGTATCGCCCTTACCCAACACGCGCGCGACGTCGGGAAGGTGCGTGAACGCTTCCATCACCGGTCCGGAATTCCTGGACGCCACCAGGATGTCGATATCGCCGACGGTGGAGCGCATCCTGCGCAGGCTGCCGGCCGGTTCCACAGCGACAACTCCCTCAACCTTTTTCAGCGCGGCCGCGATTTCCTGCGCCAGTGGGTAAGCCCGGCCGAGCGGAATCCGGTCCGAACGCCGCGCGAGGGATTCGATCCCCGCCAGCACCGCGGCCTCCGACTTGGCTCCCATTCCCGGCAGGCCGCTCAGCTTGCCTGCGCGCGCAGCCTTCTCGAGCTGAGCCAGCGTCGTGATGTGCAACGTCTTCCAAATCAGGCCGACCTTCTTCGGTCCCAGACCGGGCACTTTCAACCACTCGGCCAGACTGGGCGGCACTTCTTTTTTAAGTTGTACGAGGAATTTAAGTTTGCCGGTGCGGATCAGTTCGTCGATCTTCTCGGCGATGGCTTGGCCTACCCCGGGGATTTCCTGAAGTTTGTCTTCTTTCCAATAATCGTTTACGTCGCGTCCCAAGCCGGCCAGATTCTCAGCCGCTTTGCGATAAGCGAGGGTCTTGTAGATGATCTCGCCTTTGATCTCCGATAAATCGGCGATCAGGGTGAAAATGTCAGCCAGTTCACGGTTGTTCATGCATCACCTGTTGGGAAATTCGTATTTAGAAACCTCTGAAAATCATTATTTGTCCGGAGCTAAAGCTCCGAACTATCAACAGCGCCCGGCTCAAAGCCGGGCTTTAAAACCGGATTTATCCGGCGCCGTTAATAGTCGGGGGATTTATCCCCCCGACGAGCGGACTTTTTCAGAGGTTTCTTATTCAATTAATTTTCCATGAGAACGATCAGAATTTCTGACCACGGATTACACAGGACTTACGGATTTCACGGAAGTCTAGTATATAAATTTTACTACTGAGTCAGAATCTTTCTGTTTTACAGGATTGGGGATCACTAGATGGAACCGGTTTGACAGCGTGGTGGTAATTTGATTCATTACCGTCATGCTTTTTTATCCCGGGCCGATATATAGCTGATGATCAGGATCCCAATCCCACCGGGGGGCGGCAAGCGCGAGAGCGCGATGCGGCCAACCGGACGCAATCCGCGCCCGTGTTTCGTCCCACGAACGCAGGCCGCTCAGCTTGCCTGCGCGCGCAGCCTTCTCGAGCTGAGCCAGCGTCGTGATG
>JBEKDW010000109.1:0-7624 GCA_050014155.1 Anaerolineales bacterium | reverse complement strand
CGTGACGCGTATTTCCAACCTTTTCCGACTGCAAACCTTGGACAGTCAGATCGATTCCCATCAGGCTCGGCTGTCGGAAATCGAGGCGGGCCTTAAGCAGCACCCGGAACTGGATCGCGCCCGGACGGAAGAGGAAGACGCCCGCGTCCGGTTGGAGGAAGCCAAAAAAGACCTCCGCCGGACCGAAGAGGAAACCCGCGGCCAGCAGCAACGGATATCGGAAACCGATAAAACGCTATACGGCGGCAGTGTGACCAACCCCAAGGAATTGCAAGACCTTCAAGAGGAGTCCGCCGCCCTGCGCCGATACCTCTCCGTCCTCGAAGAACGGCAATTGCAGTCGATGATACGGAGCGAAGAATCCGAGAAGGCCGTGGCCGCCGCACAAGCGGCGCGCGAGGAGCAGGAGCGGCTGCGAGCAGCGCAGGACGAGAAGCTCCTCGCGGAACAAACCCTCCTGCAAACCACGCTCGAGACAATCGGATATCAGCGGGAAGCGGCAGTCTCCGCGGTGACCGCCGAGGATCTGGAAAGATATTCCACCTTACGGCGGAGCAAACATGGAATGGCAGTCGTCCGGTTTGAAAGCGGAGCCTGCGGCGCCTGCGGAGTGGCTCCATCATCGGCTCGCATCGACTCCGCTCGTTCCGGGCAGGAAATCATCCAATGCGGTAATTGCGGACGGATCCTTTACATGGGATAAGCATGAAATTCCTCACCGACTGGCGATTCGATTCGCTTTCCTTCTGGATCGGATTCATCTTCGCCGCCCTGCTGGCGCTTGTGCTCTCCCGGCTCCGCACGCGGATCGCTTCATTCCGGGAAGCCATGGGCGAATCCTACCGGACCGCCCTGGAAGCCTTGACCACCACGGCGGCCCAAGGGTATCGCAACGATTTGATGCGGTGGGCCCAGTCGTCGCATATCGTGACGCATCTATTCGCGCTGGAGGAAATCCTGCTTCCGCCGCGCGTGCTCGCCGCCCCGCCTCCATTGGATCCTGACCAGCCCCCGGAATACGACGCGCCAACTCTCTTTCCCTTCACTCCCGACTGGCCGCAGCTCGCAGAATCCTACGGCACGGTCGGCATCCCCATCCCGCAATTGCTCCCGCTGAAAACTCACCTGCTGCTTACTGGTCTGCCGGGAAGCGGTAAGTCGACCGCATTAGCCGCGTTGACCCTCGAGTGGCTGCGCCGGTCGGTGGAAACGAGCGTCCCAGCCACCGGAATCCCCAAGACGCTTTTCTATGCCAATGCCCACGATCTGGCGCTACCGAATTCCACAAAGGATGCGCTGGTTCCGCTGGCGGTGGCCGTCTCGCATTACGCCGCCACACTTTCGGCGGCGCAAATTCCCGCTTATCTGAAAGGAAGTTTGAAGAGCGGAGGCTCGCTGCTGCTTTTGGATTCCGTCGACGAGTTACCTTTTCACGCCCAGGACGAAGTCCGCGATTGGGTGCGCACGCTGATGGCCCAGTATCCAAAAACACGGCTGATCGTCACGATCGATCCCGAGGAAATCAATCACTGGCGACCCATGGGATTCGCCGTTGCGACACCGGCTCCCTGGCTGCCCGCAGACCATCGGACATTCCTGGAACAATGGGGAAAGCGCTGGCAGGAAATCGTAGTATCGGACCGGAAAACAACCGAAAAGGCGGATCCCGCATTGCTCATCGGCTGGCTCTCCCGTCAGACGCTTGGCCTTTCACCGCTCGACATCACCCTGCGGGCTTGGGCGGCCTTCAGCGGAGACTTGCAGGGCACGACGGCGGCTTCCGACCAACAAGCTTACGTTGCCCGCCATATGCCTCCCGCTGCGGAAGAGGCCTTGGCCCAGGTTGTTCGGGAGATGATCGCGGAAAACGTTTCCGCCCCCACGCGCAGACAGGTGGAATCCGCCCTGGCGTTGGCCTGGCCGCATTCGGAGAAATCGCTGCCGCCAGTGGAAGATTTCTTCGACGAGATGATCGCCTATGGCCTACTGCGGAGACGGCCCGCCGGGCGGGTCACCTTCGGCCATATGGTTATCGCCGCGAGGCTTTCCTCCTTCGCCTTGGGCAAAGTGGAAAATCTGCCATCCTTTCTCTCCAATTCTCACACGCCGCTGGCGGAACTTTCGGCCATCGCACTGGCCGCGCAGGGCGACGTTTCAACCCTCGTCTCGGCCCGGCTCACACCTACGATAATAAAAGAAGAGGACGCCGGCTCCGGCGAGGCGCAGATGCCCCCGATGGTGGAAGATGGGTGGAAGCTGCTCCACGTTGCCGCCTGGCTGCGGGATTCCCCGCCCACCGCCGGTTGGCGCGTGGAGGTTTTCCGCCGACTGATGAAAGTAGTGCGCACCCCCAGCCAGCCATTCCCGCTCCGCGCCCGAGCGCTTTGCGCATTCCTCAACAGCCGGGACGCATCTGCAACCACCCTCTTTCGGCAGCTTCTATCCTCTCCGGATTCCGACTGGGAAGCGCGGATACTTGCGGCGTTGGGCCTGGGGGCGATGGGCGACCAGAGCGCGGTGGAACTCCTCTCCAAACAGATGGAATCCGATTCGCGGGAGTTGCGTTGGGCCGGCGCGTTAGCCCTCGGCCGGATCGCTTCGCACGCCGCCATCGACGTCCTGGGCCAGATTCTCCTTCAGGGCGAGGACGACCTGCGCCGCGCCGCCGCCGAGGGTCTTTCGCTCGATCCGATCGAAGGGCACGGCATCCTGCGGGAAGCCATTCAAGACGCGGAACTCCTGGTCCGCCGCGCTGCGGTTTTCGGCCTGGCGCGCACCGGGCAACCCTGGGCGCTGGAAATTCTCGAACGGGTGCAGCTGGAAGACGGACAATGGGCGGTGAAGTCGGCGGCGGCGCAGGCCGTGGAACGTCTGCATGGGGAATCCGAATCTCCACTTGTTCTCATGCCCTCACCCGCGAATTTGCCCTGGCTGGTGGCGTTTGCCACGCAACGAAAAACCGGATTGGCACCCGGTGCGCCCACCCTGGCCATGCTGGAGCGCGCCATCCGCGAGGGGGAACCACGCCAGCGGGCCGCCGCGATTGAAGTGCTCGGAGGTATGGCTGAGAATCGTTTCCTTCAAAATTTGTGCATGGGGTTAAGCGACAGCGAGAGTTCCGTGCGCAGCCCGGCCTTCGAAGCCTTGTGGGCTTTGCGCACGATGCACGCTGAAAATCCGAAAGAATAGGAAAATTCCTGCCGCGAGATTCCGCGCGGAGGCGCGCTGAATATGGCCGTGTCTCTTCACACCTACGAAGTATTTTTACTCAGTGTTCCCGGATTTATTTTCTTCCGCGCCTGGATTCTTCTCACCGCGCTGGCATCGGCGATCCTACTCGTGGCGAAGAAGCCGCGCTGGGAATGGAATCGCGGTCTACTGCTGGCCGGTTCGATCTTCCTTCTGGAAACGATCGGCCTGGCGGGTGATCTTCTTCCCTCATTTTCGAGCTCAGCCTCAGTGCCGATCCTCCAAGCCAACGGCGACCGCGCGCTGGAAATCCTGGTTGCCCTCGCGCTGGCGTGGTTCTTCCTCTTTCCCCGAAGGAGCAAAACCGGCGATGGAGTGATGATCGGTGCGGTCCTTCTGGCGCTGGTCGGCGCCGCCGGATCCTTCGTCTTCCTTTCTCTCTATCCGGCCTCCAGCGCTTTCAACGCCAATATTCTTTCCCTGATATGGGATTCCGCCCGCTGGATCGTGTTCGTCGCGGCGGTCGTGCTTCTGTTGATCCGCCGACCGGGGGGATGGGGCCTTTCCGTTCTGGCTCTGCTGCTCCTTCTTGCCGGAACCAGCCTGCAAGTGATGCTTGGGGACGGCACCACCAATCTTCCCGGCCTGGCTCGTTTGTTTGCTCTCTTTGCCTTTCCGTTCGTGGCGATGCGGCTTACGCTCTCTACCGCTTTCGGCGCCGCCCTGACCGGCGCGGACAGCCAGGCCCAGCAGGCCAGACAAGCCGCCTCCGAATCCATCCCGCCGCTTTCGGACCTCATCCTGACCTTGGAGGAACCGGATCTTCCGCAGGCGATGACCGCCTGGATTTGCAGCGCGATGCGGGTGGAAGTCAGTTACTTCCTAGCCAACGCGGAGCAAGGGAATGGAGTGGATTTCATTGCCGGTTTCGACCGGATCAACTCCGCCGTCCTCCCCGCGTTTCAACTGACATCCGACGCCGTTCCGCAACTGCATTTCGCTCTCGCCGGCCGGGAAATCCTGCGGCTGGAAAAGCCGGAGGCAGACGCAACCCTGCAGACCGTCGCCGAAAAGGCCGGGCTTGCCCATGCCGGCCCGGCGTTGTTCGTTCCCCTCATGCTTTCCGAGGAACCCGCCGTCGGCATTTTATTGCTGGCTTCCTATTCCGGCGAGGAATGGCGCGATGAGGACGAATCCACCGCCTGCCTATTCGCCGAGGCTTGCGCCGCCGCCTTCCAGCAAATTCATGCTCGCAATAATCTGACCCTGGAATTGGAAGAGAACCGGAAAACTTTGGCCCAAGCCACCCAGGAAAGCGAACGTCTACAGACGGAAAAGATGAGCCTGGAGACGGAACTTCAACAGGCCGAGGAGGCGTGGCGCGAAGAACGCCAACGCGCCGAAGGATTGGCTTCCCTGGTGCAGGAACAGGACGCCCTGGCGGTTGAAGGAGAAGCCGAAAGCGGAGAAGGCGGGGAAGCGCGGTTGAGGGAGACCTCGATCATCCGGCTTCAGCAAGAATTGCGGGACATGCGCGAGGAATTGGAAAACTCGCGCCGCGATTCGGCGCGTTTTGCCGAGACGGCCGCAACCGCTTCGGCCCTGGAGAATGAAAACCGCGCCCTGCAATCCGAGCTCGATCAATTCCGGACGGCGGGCACGGCAGCCTCCCCGGCACAAGCCTCCGCTGAAACCGAAGCGGCCGGATTGCGGGCGGCTCTGGAGGAAACCGAGAATCGTTATCAGCAGGAAATCTCCAAAATCCAAAACGAATTGCGCAAGACACTGAGCGAATACGCCCACCTGCAATCGGCTTTGCTCCAACCGCCCCCGCCCCCGGAAGCCGGGAAGAAACCGAGCTTCGAAGCGGATATTGGAATGGTCACCAGCCTGATCTCAGAAATCCGCCAGCCGTTCTCCTCCATGGTGGGATACACCGATCTGTTGCTCTCTGAATCCGCTGGGATCCTGGGCGCCATGCAACGGAAATTCCTCGACCGGATCCGTGCCAGCATCACGCGGACCGAATCGTTATTCGAGGACCTGTTGCAACTGCTTCTGCTGCCGGAAAAGATCGCCGCTCCACCGATGCAACCGGTGGATGTGGCCAGCATCATCGACAGCGCCATCACCGGCGTAAGCGAAATCGTCCGCGAGAAGAATCTCGTATTGCACCTGGACGTGTCGGACGATCTTCCCCCGGTCGAGATCGACCGCGATGCACTGCAGCAAATCCTCAACCATTTGATCCAAAACGCGGTTTTGATTACCGCGCCGGAAAAGGAAGTTGTCCTGACCGCGCATTCCCCCCAGATCGTGCAAGATCAACGGGCCATGCTAATCACGGTCAAGGACAGCGGGCCCGGCATCGCCGCCGAGGATCAACCGCGCGTATTCACCCGGCTCTATCGGACGGAAGGGCCCTTGATCGAAGGGCTGGGCGACACCGGCGTGGGGATGGCGGTGGCACGCACCCTCACCGAAGCCATGGGAGGGCGGATCTGGCTGGAGAGCCAACTCGGGCATGGGACCACCTTTTTCATTTTGCTGCCGGTCCAGGTCGGGCATCCATTGCCGGATTCCCGGCAACCTTCCGCGGGGTAGATTCCGCAACCTTCATTCCATTTCATCCGGCCGGCGATCCTCTTCGAGTGGATCCGCCGGGGAACCGCCTTTCGAAGAAGGAAATCCGTAGACTCAGGGCGCAGGGATAAAAATATGCCGCCGAAAATTCTGATAGTGGAAGACGAAGAACAGATCGCCTCGTTTCTTCGGCGCGGGTTAGCCTATGAGGGATACGAGGTGGACGTCGCCCCCGACGGCGCCGTCGCTCTCACCAAGGCCCGTGAAACGCGGATGGATCTAGTCGTGCTCGATCTGATGCTTCCGGGCATGGACGGGCTGGAGGTTTGCCGACGCCTGCGAACGGCCAACTCCTCGCTTCCGATCCTGGTCCTGACGGCGCGCGATTCCGTTTCCGACCGGGTACAGGGGTTGGACGCCGGGGCCGATGATTACATGGTCAAGCCGTTCGCCCTGGCTGAGCTGCTGGCCCGCGTCCGCGCCCTGCTCCGGCGAGCCGGGCCGGGAGAGCCTGAGTTGTTGCAGTTCGGCGACTTGAAACTGGACACCGGAACCCGGCAGGTCCATCGAGCGGAAAAGATGATCGAGCTGACAAGCAAAGAATTCGATCTGCTGGAACTCTTCCTGCGCCATCCGCGGAAAGTCCTCACCCGCGAAACCATCTACGACCGCGTGTGGGGTTATGATTTCGGCGGGGAAAGCAATATCATCGAAGTATATATCCGTTATTTGCGCCAGAAATTGGAGACGGAAAGTAAATCCAGGCTGCTCTTCACCGTTCGGGGAGTGGGATACGTTCTTCGAGAAGAGAGCGAACCACCCGGGAAAAATTAATCCGTATGTCCCTCCGCGCACGATTAATCCTTGGATATTCAACCGTTCTGATCACTGTGCTTATGCTGTTCGGCATAAGCATATATTTCGTCCTGCAATACACACTTACCCAGCAGATCGATCAGGCGCTGGGGGAATCCGCCGATAGTCTCCGGAATTCCATAGCGATCCAAAGCGTTAAAGATCTCCAACTCCTGATCCTTGCGCCCCTCCCATTCTCCTCCTCCAACGCGTACGTGCAGGTCTGGGACGCTTATGGCAACCTGCTAGTTTCCTCGCCCAATCTGCAGGGGGTAACCGAGCCGCTCGCCTCGAGAGCGCTTCCCACTCTGCAACCAGAATTTACTGACAATCGCATCCGCGGCGTTCATCTGCGCGTGATAACCAAACCGATTTTAATTGGAAGCGTGTACGCCGGACAGATGGAAGTTGGTACTCCGCTAACGGTGGTCGATCGAGCGCAATACATCCTGCTGCTCGTGCTTCTGATCGGAAGCGCATCGGCGGTCCTCTTGTCCATCCTCCTCGGCAATGGGATCGTGCGCAGCGCGTTGCAGCCGATCGACGCGGTGACCACCACCGCGCTGCAGATCACCCTGGCCGACGATCTCTCCCGCCGCATTCCGCTCGAAGTTCCCGCCGGGAGCGAGGTGGGAAAATTGATCCAGGCCTTCAACGAAACCCTCGAGCGCCTCGAAAAGCTCTTCACCGCCCAATCCCGGTTCCTGGCCGACGTCTCCCACGAATTGCGCACGCCCCTCACCTCCATCCGCGGAAATGTTGATCTAATCCGCCGGATGGGCCCCGATTCGGAATCGCTCGACGCCGTGCAATCGGAAGTGGACCGGATGATTCGTCTGGTGGGCGACCTATTGCTCCTCTCGCGGGCGGAGGCGGGCACGCTGCCGCTTTCCAAATCTCCGGTGGAGATTGACACGCTCTTGCTGGAGGTGTTCCAGCAGGCGATCGTTCTGACCCAGGGAAAGGTGCAGGTGAGCATTGGCAACCTCGAGCAGGC
>JBEKDW010000108.1:0-8877 GCA_050014155.1 Anaerolineales bacterium | reverse complement strand
ATTGCCAATCTTCGGGAAGAAAGCTCTTCTCGATGGTGATGTGCGATTCCACATCCGGTAAGCCCAGCTTTGCCAGCCGGCGCAGTATAAAGGCCCTCGCGCGGGATTGGATCGCCGGCCAATCCTGCGATCCATCGTTGCGGATGTGCCCGACCGGCACGGCGACGGTCCAGGCGTCGTGGCCGGGCGGAGCCGTCGAAGGATCGAACAAACTGGTCGTATGGATGTAGAAATTCGGTTCTTCCGCCAGAGCGCCTTCCTTTAATACGGCGTCGAAATTACGTTTGTAATCTCCGGAACACAGCACGTTGTGCGGGCCCAACTCCGGATACTGCCGGTCGATGCCCCAGTAGAATGCCGCCGTCGAACAACCATATTCCATCCGGTCGATTCGTTTGGCCGTTCCATCGGCCGGCAATAGGCTGCGGTAGACGTATCCCAGATCGGCGTTCGCCACCACAAGGTCGGCCGGCAGCGTCTCGCCGCTGGCGAGGGTCACGCCGGCGGCCCGACGGCCCTCGACTAGGATCTTTTCGACGGGGGTGTTGAACCGGAAGGTTACGCCGCTTTTTTTGGCGATCGAGACCAGCGCTTCGACGACGCCGTACATGCCTCCGTGCGGGTACCACAGGCCGTCCGCCAGCTCGACATATTGCAGGAGCGAGTAGGTGGCGGGGGAATCGTACGGGCTGAGCGCCATGTACAAATCCTGAAACGTGAAGGCTATTCGCAGCCGCGGATCGCGGAAAAAGGCACAGGCATAACCCCAGTGGGGGATTAAGGTTCGGATTCGGAGGAACCGCAACAAGTTGGCGGGGGAGGCGAACTCGGCGAAATTCCGGAAATCCCGTTGGACGATGTGGTCGGTGGAAATCCGGTAATGGTGTTCGGCTTGCTCCAAATAGCGCAGCATCCGCCCGAAGCTGCCCGGTTCGATGGCCTCCAGCTGCGATTGCATCCGCTGCAGATCGGATGTGAGATGCAGGTGTGAATTATCCTGGAAAAAAAGCGAGTAGGTGGGGTCGATCCGGCGCAGGTCCAGGTAATCTTCCATGCGCTCGCCGAGATCGGCAAAAGCCCGCGCATACAGCTCGGGCATCAGGAAGATGCTCGCCCCGCTGTCGAACGTATATCCGCCGACGGTCAAGCGGCCGCAGCGGCCGCCCGGAAACGCGTTCTTCTCCAGGACCGTGACCGCGTATCCTTCACGCGCCAGGCGGGCGGCGGCGGCAATTCCGCCGACGCCGGCGCCGATCACGAGGACCTTGGAGGTTCTTGTCATCGATTTCATTTTGGCTTATCAACCCGGATAAAAGGATCGAGAACCATCAACCTTCAGGTAATTTGGTACATTTAATCTCTATATACGCTAAAATTGGAAAATCCTCTCGGACGATATTCCGCATAGTTGACCAATCTTAGCAATCGCTAAGCCCCTCAAGGGGTTTGATCCCTTTTTAAGAGGCTTGGAGCGATCCCGCATTAGTCCCATTCGGACTGGCCCTTGGATCGAAGCGCTTGATCTATCCGACGTGTTTATATCATCAATCCGTCACAATCCTCAGACTCAATGTGACTTATTTTTATTCGATATTCCACAAAATACGACTTTTGTGGTCTGAAATGAAAGGCTATAATGTTTGTTGCACGTCGGGCGATCCCGGAGAAAAAGATTTTCCGGCCGGCGGAAAGATTGATCATTTTTTTCAAAATCTAAAAAGCGAGGGTTGCATGGTAAAGAAAATGGGCGGGAAGATGCTATGGTTGCTCTTGGGAATCATTATTCTTTCATCCGGCTTGATTGGTCTGGAATTGCTAAATTCCGGGCATGATTGGGGGGATGATTTTGCGTCCTATATCATGCAGGCTGAGAGCATCGTCGATGGCCGTACTTCACAATTCATGGAAGCGAACGCTTTCACCATACATCAATCCTCCATCAACCTTGGCCCGGTTGCTTACCCGTGGGGTACGCCCGTATTGTTGGCTCCCGTGGTGGCCGTCTTCGGTCTTAATCTGGTGGCTTTAAAAAGCATCAACTGGATATGCTATATCCTCCTCCTGATAACTCTCGCGGCCGGTTTGCGCTCCAAGCTTTCTCCTTTGTCGTTGATCGCGCTGGTGGCGATCCTGGGATTGGATCCGGCGGTCCTCAAGTTATTCAATACCGTCGCTTCCGATATTCCGTTCCTGTTGTTTTCCACCCTGACGATACTCCTGATCGGAAAGGTCATCGTCGAACGACGAATCCTATCCGTCGAATGGCTTGGATATGTTCTCCTGGGGATATGCCTTGCGATCTCGTTTTTTATTCGCACGACCGGAATTGTATTATTGTTCGTCGCCCTCCTTTCGGAGGCCGGTCTTTCCATTCCATTTTTCCATCGGAGCCGGAACTCGGATTCGGACTGGGAAAGGAAACTGGATTCCATTCCTCTCTCCCGAACGCGGATTAATTGGAGGATGATTTTCCTTCGCGCCATTCCCTATTTTGTATTCCTCGGGATGACAGGCGTTTGGTATCTGCTGCTGCCGAGCGGGGAAGGGGGATATCTCCAATCGCTGGGGGCAATCTCCTCCCGTGAGATTAAAGCCAATCTCCTTTATTACCTTGGCATGCCGCAGAATTTCTTTTCCGCGATCCCGTTTTTCCCACAGGTGTTTGGCGCGACGCTTCCGTTCTTTTTCACCGGTCTGGTGAAAACCATCAATCGATATTATCCCATGGCGATCTATGGAATTTTGACGATGGGGGTCAATATCATATGGCCCGCAAACCAGGGTTTGCGGTTTCTGTTGCCCATATTCCCGTTTTACCTTTTCTTTCTCCTGCTGGGCATGGAATGGTATGTCCGGGCGATGGAAGGAATCGAGCGAAAGATCGCCTTCTCCGCCGCTGCGGGCTTCGTGCTGCTGGCCGCCTTTTTCTTTTCCAGGCAATCGATGGAGTTGGCGTTGGCGAATATTCGGAATCATCGGGAGGTTTCCAGCGGTCCCTTTACCCCCGCCTCCCAGGAAATGTTCAATTATATTAAGACGAATACGGAGCAGGATTCGGTGATTGTCTTCTTTAAACCCAGGGCGATGCGGTTGCTTACCGGCCGCCCGTCGCTGGAATGGAACAACCCGTCCGAACTTCCCCCCGGCCAATACTTTTGCTTTTACCGGAACGAGGATGAAGGGCATCAATTATCCTCTTCGGATATCGGAGCCCTTCAGGGGATAGGCAAAATAAAATTGATATTTCAGAATTCCGATTTTCAATTGTTTCAAATTATTCCCGCCGGGGGAAGTTAAGGGAATTCTCCTGGAGGAAATTAAATCCTTCGACAGGACCGTTTTCGGCAGGGTGATCAGCAGTTGCCAAAATTATGGACAAACATAGACAAATCGATGTGATGGAAGGTGAAATCATCTGATTGGGCAAGGCGAGAAGGCATTTCATACAAGACTGCATGGCGTTGGTACAACAATGGAACATTACCGGTAACAACCAAACGAACAGCAAGCGGAAGGATTCACGTAGAGTTAGGAGAGAATGCATGTCAAGGATATACACTCTACGCAAGGGTTTCATCCAATGATCAGAAAAATGATGGGATCGAGCAGCTGGAAAGGCTGAAGCGGGACGTAAGCGCATGGGGTGGGAAAGTGGAAAAGGAAATTCTCGAAATTGGATCTGGGTTGAATCCAGGAAGAAGGAAAATCCGAAAACTATTGTCCAATCCGGGAATATAGGTCATCGTGGTGGAGCATCGCGATCGCCTGGCAAGATTCGGGCTGGATCTATTCGAGGCTGATCTGACCGCGAACGGTCGAAGGATTGTGGTAATCCAGAATCAAGAATTTTCCGACGACCTAGTACAGGATCTGCGGGACGGAATGACCTCGCTCTGCGCCCGGTGGTATGGAAGAAGAGCATCCAGGAATCGAAAGGAAAGAGAAGCCAAAATCACCCTTGCCGGAGGAAAAAAGGCACCTATACTCGAAAGGAGGGTACGCGCATGCTCATCCAACGGGCATACAAGACAGAACTCGATCTCAACAATGCACAGCGGACGGCATGCGCGCAGCATGCCGGCGCCGCCCGCTGGGCATTCAATTGGGGCCTTTCGCGCAAGGTGGAAGCCAGAAAGAACGGGGAGAAACCACCAACAGCAATGGACCTCCACCGTGAGCTGAACCGGAGAAAAAGAGACGACCTGGGATGGATGTACGAAGTCTCGAAGTGCGCTCCCCAGGAAGCGCTTCGGAACCTGGATAAAGCCTTCGACAACTTCTTCCGGCGGGTGAAGGCGAAAAAGGCCGGAGATATCAGGGAAAAGGTAGGATTTCCAAGGTTCAAGTCAAAGAAAAATGGACTGGGTAGCTTCCGTCTCACAGGATCAATTCGCGTCCATAGGAAATCGATCCAACTACCAAGATTGGGAACATTAAGACTCAAGGAAAGAGGCTATCTACCGGTCGGGGGCGCGAAGATTCTCAATGCAACGGTGAGGGAAAAGGCCGGTCGCTGGTTTGTGTCGCTGCAGGTGGAACAGGAAATTCTGGATCCGATCGTAGATGGGAGCAAACCGATTGTGGGTGTGGATCTGGGGATCCAGAACCTGGCGGTGGTGAGTGACGGAACGATCTATCCCAACCCCAAAGCCTATCGGCAGCACGAACGGAAGGTCGTCCGATTGCAGCGATCCGTAAGCCGGAAAGTCAAAGGGAGCGAGAACCGGAAGAAAGCCATCCGAAGATTAGCACGAGCCCATCAACAAGTGGCGGACATCCGCACCAACGTACTCCATCAGGTCACGGCCATGCTGGCGAAAACCAAGTCAGTCATCGGGATCGAAGACCTGAATGTACGCGGGATGCTGAAGAACCACCACTTGGCTGGTTCGATCGCGGATGTTGGGATGTCGGAGTTCCGACGACAGCTGGAATACAAAGCCAAGTGGTATGGAAGCCGGGTGGTGACAGCGCCGCGCTTCTATGCCTCGTCGAAGGAATGCCACGTATGCGGAGCGAAGAACGAAGCCCTGACATTGGCAGACCGGGAGTGGGATTGCCCAAACTGCGGAACGCATCATGACCGGGATGGGAATGCGGCGAAGAACTTAGAAAACGTGGCCGTTCGTTGGACGGACACGCAAAACGCCTGTGGAGAGGACGTAAGACCGGAATCACCGGCGGACCTCGGTGAAGCAGGAACCAAACACCATGGAATAAATGGGTTAGTTTTGGACGACGGATTGGCTTATACCTATCAATGGAAGAAATTAATCACTGAATCGGAATTGATGGGATCCTTGGAGCCAGATTCCGCTAAATTAATTTGAAACGAAGGCTGGGGCTGGTTGGCGATTTTGTAGGTTTTTCATGACAACTTTTATCTGAATAATCTGAAAAAGGTATGGGGAACCAATCACCGCAACCGGCGTCTTAACCATATGATCGAAAACACCGGAGGTGGATCCATGAAGCGCATGAATCGGACCGTCTATTGGCTGGTACCGGTTGTCTTTTTTATGCTATCGGCCTGCACCTTGCTTCAACCGAAGCCGCTTGAGGTGAAGTCGAAAGTGGCCTACGACCTTTCACCGCAGGTAACGGATTCAGATTTAGGGGAATTGGTCGACGGCAACAGCGCCTTTGCTTTCGATTTGTACCACCAGGCCTCGGACGGGGAAAACCTGTTTTATTCACCATACAGTATTTCCGTTGCCTTGGCCATGACCTGCGCCGGGGCAACCGGGGATACGGCGGCCCAGGCGGCGCAAACGCTGCATTTCACCCTGCCTGCGGAGCGGCTTCATCCGGCGTTCAACCGATTGGCGCTGGCGCTCGAGAGCCGTTCCAATGTGGAGGGGTTGAAACCCGGCGAGGCATTTCAATTAAGTGTTGCGAATTCCCTCTGGGGCCAAAGCGGTTTTCATTTTGAGCAGCCCTTCCTAGACGTGCTCGCGCAAAACTACGCAGCCGGGATGCGCCTGGTGGATTATCAGAAGGACGCCGAAGCCGCGAGGCTCGCGATCAACGATTGGGTCAGCCATTCCACCAACCAGAAGATCAAGGACATTATCCCGCCGGGTGCGCTCGACGCGCTCACCCGCCTGGTGCTGGCCAACGCCGTGTATTTCAAGGCCGCCTGGCAGGAACCTTTCGATGAGAAAACGACGCAGCCGGATACGTTTCACCTGCTGGACGGGAGTGGTGTGCAGGTCGATATGATGCACCAATCGACCAGCTTGAATGCCATGCAGGGGGACGGATATCGCGCGGTGGCGTTGCCTTATGCGGGCGGTCAACTCTCGATGCTCGTGCTGCTGCCAGACGACGGGCGGTTTTCCGACTTCGGAGCGCGCCTGAACGCGGGGCTGGTGGCGCAAACCGTGGCCGCATTGAAGCCGGTGGAAGTCGATCTGTCGCTGCCGAAATTTAAAATGGAATGGTCGACGGAGTTATCGAAGGGCTTGCAGGCGATGGGTATGACGGATGCCTTTAATCCGGATCGTGCGGACTTTTCCGGAATGGACGGCGCGCGGGATCTCTACATCAGCCTGATTCTACACAAGGCCTTCGTATCGGTCGACGAGGATGGTACGGAAGCTGCTGCGGCGACGGTCGTCGTGGTCGAAGCGTCGGCCATGCCCGTCAACCCGGTCGAGACCATGCAATTCAAGGTGGATCGACCCTTCCTCTTCCTGATCCGCGACAACCCGACGGGAACGATCCTGTTCGTTGGGCGAGTGACCAATCCGGGGGCTTCGTAACCCGTGCGGCGAAACATTGATCTATGTTGAACGCTAGCCAAAACGCGGCTCGTAGAGCCGCGGTTTGATTTTCTTTCGATTGCGGAAATCCCCCTTTGCCGCCGAACTAACGTCGTCTGCCGCGAAGGATCTCCCGTTACCGGATCATGAGATTGGATTACAATCCTTCGGTGGGATTGGGAGGGTGATATGAAACCCGTCATCGACGTACATGAACATATCTTCCGCGGCCGGGATATCCCTCTCAAGGGGTATTTGTTATCCCGCCGATATGATGAATGGTACCTCCGGCTGATCGCACCGTTTTTGGCTTCCATTATCGAAAGAGCCATCCGGGGAGAAATCCGCGGAATTCTTCCCGACCTGGTGGAGAATTTCGTCTATGCCTACATGGGACAGGGCTACCGCCGCTGGGAAGAGATTCTTGCCATGCGCGATGTTGGCAAGATTTCGCAGAAATTAATCGAGACCTTTCAAAATGACCAAATCCAATTATACGTTCCCTTGATGATCGATTTTGATTATTGGTTTAAGGATCCGCGGCCCGTTTCGATTGCCGAGGAGATCGAAACCGTCTACCGCGAGACTGTTCTTCCCTACAAAGGAAAAATCCACCCCTTTGCGCCCTTCGATCCGGCCAGGGAACTGGCTTACCGGGCGGGATTGCCCGCTCCCAACGATCCAGACGGCGGGCCGCCGGAAAAATTCAGTTCCCTGGAACTGGCGAAGGACGCTGTCCGGAAGAAGGGTTTTATCGGCGTGAAGGTATACAACACGCTTGGTTACCGGCCGCTCGGAAACCGGCGAACAGTTCGATCAGGTGCTGGCGGAGCTGTACGAATTCTGTGAGCGGGAAGAGGTTCCGATCACAGCACATTGCGTCTCCAACGGCATCGAGGCCTACCCGGGAGCCAGTTTCGATTTCGGCGACCCGCAGTATTGGCGACCGGTATTGGACCGGTATCCGCGACTGCATCTGAATCTGGCCCACTTTGGATGGAATAATCCCGAGGGATATTCTCCCCGGGAGCGCTGGCCGTGGATCCGGCGATCCTTCCGCAGGATGGGCGATTATTTTAGCGGCCGATCGGATGCCGACCGGAAAGGGGTTGGGAGCAGAAAAAGCTCAGGGACCTGGTTTGGAAAAATCTGCACCATGATGGAAAAATACGGGTATTTATATGCGGATGTGGCGCATCATATGGTGATGGGGGATGCGGATATTCCAAAATTCCAAGCTTCCTACCGGGAAATGCTCGCGGACTATCCCGGATTGATCCCCGCCCGGCTTCTGTTTGGAATCGATTGGCACATTATCACCCGGGTGGACCGTTTCACTGAGTTTAAAGAGCGGTACGTCCGGGTGCTTTCCGGCGGAGGCATCTTCAACGGCGAAGAGATGGAGGAATTCTTCGGAGGGAACGCCCTGCATTTTCTGGGTCTGCTTCCGCCGGGAACGAGATCGACGGCCGGATGGACTGGAAACCGCAAACGGTTGCGGGCGTTCTATAAAAGGGAAAACATCCGTGAGCCGAAATGGTTCCAGGCCACGGACAAACCCGGAACCGCCGGGTGATTTTTGGAAACTCGCTTGACCGATTATTTTAAGTGTGGTAAATTAATAACCGATCGAAGACAAGAGGCGCAGCGTATGTTCATCGTCATGGTTAATTCCCGGAAGGCGGCCAATCCCAAGCGGATTGGCGTTTTGCCTTCTAGAAATGCGCCTGTCGGCCGTTAGACATTCCTGAAAGACCTCCGTAGCCACGGGCGCATTTTCCGGCCCGTGGTTTTTTTTTTCGAAAACCACGGATTATCAAAAAGCCGTGGTTTTTCTTTCGCTCGAGGATAAAATGGCCGAACAACAACCCAAAGACGGAACCTTTCGAGAGCGGCTCACTATTCTTTGGAATTATTCCAAAGGGTTTCGCGGCCCCTACCTGCTTGCGATGGTTTCACAGGCAGGTTCGAGCACGGCTAAAGCGGTTACCTTCTTCCTGCTGGGATTCCTGGTCGACCAGACGGTCGGCCACAATACGTTCATGGACTTTCTGCCCCTTCTCGCGGGCGGCATCATCGCGCTGGCCTTCCTGGATGGAATCTTTTCATTCCT
>JBEKDW010000107.1:0-7681 GCA_050014155.1 Anaerolineales bacterium | reverse complement strand
CCTGGTCCGAGATCGATATGGATTTCATGAATTTAAATCAATCCGCGCATGGGGACCGGGAATTTGGTTTTATCACCAGCCGAATGCGGCTGAACCGGAAGATTATCGTCGGCTATTGGCAGGATGAGGAGGTATTGGGGCACTTGGCGGCGTGGATGCGGGCGGCATGCGCCTGGCACGATTCCCAGAGCGGAAAAATCGCCCGGTTTGGAGACAATATGCGCGACGTCGCCGTCACCGAGGGCGATAAGGTGGAAGCGCAAATTCGACTTGGCTATTCGGTCAACGGGTATGGTGTGGGGGATCTGGTGAAGTATGTAAATCAGGTTACGGATGCGTCCGTGGACGTGCTGCTTGGAGAATATGAAGGGCGGTATCTCCTTGCGGAATCGCTTCGGAAAAATGGTGCCTCCCGGCAGTCTCTGCGGGAAGCCGCTAAAATCGAATTGGGGATGAGAGCGTTCCTACGGGATGGCGAGTTTACTGCATTTACGACCACCTTTGAAGATCTAAACGGGCTGATGCAGCTGCCCGGTTTGGCGGTCCAACGGTTGATGGCCGATGGATATGGATTTGGCGCCGAAGGAGACTGGAAGACCGCCGCGCTGGTCCGGGCAATGAAAGTCATGGGCGCCGGCCTGCCGGGCGGAGCGTCTTTCATGGAAGATTATACGTACCACTTCGGCGACAACGGAATGAAAGTGTTGGGAGCGCACATGCTGGAAGTGTGCGAATCCATCGCAGCCAAAAAACCATCACTGGAAGTCCATCCCTTGTCGATAGGGAATAAAGCCGATCCGCCGCGGCTGGTGTTCGATGTCCGGAGCGGTCCGGCCGTGAATGCATCGGTATTGGATATGGGCAACCGATTCCGGATGGTGGTCAATGAGGTGGATGTAGTTCCGCCGGATGCGCCGCTGGCCAAACTCCCCGTCGCCCATGCGGTGTGGATGCCGCGGCCGAATCTGAAAACGGCGGCTGCGGCTTGGATCATGGCCGGAGGAGCCCATCATACCGGGTTCAGCCAGGCGGTGACGGTGGAGCCTCTTGAGGATTTTGCGGCGATGGCCGGCTTGGAGTTCCTGGTCATTGGGAAGGAAACGCGACTTCCGGAATTTCAGAAAGAAATTCGCTGGAACGATCTGTATTACTCGTTGGCCCGGGGCCTGGGGTAAGATCGTTTTTCGTGGATCGCCCGGACGAGGACGCGGTCCCGGACGGGCACGCGCGATAAAGGACGTTCTTCCGCGCGATTCGGCTCACGGGGACCCGGTGCTTGGCATTAAATCCGGAATAGTTTTCCATCGCACTGTGTGATGAGAGCAGGGAAAAGCTGCGGAACTAAGATGGGAAGCCGGGCTATGCATACAGCCGGACGACCGTCCATACAAAAATCATAATCCTGCCGGCAGCGGCAGTTTTTTTCATGGAGCAACCTATGGCCAAGTATGCGATCGGTGTTGATTTTGGGACGGAATCCGGACGGGCGGTGCTGGTAGACACGGCCGACGGGAGAGAGATCGCCTCGTCCGTGCACCCGTATGCCAACGGCGTAATCGATGAAAAACTTCCCGGAACGGACATTCGGCTCGCGCCCGAGTGGGCGCTGCAGGATCCGAACGATTACCTTGAGGTCTTCCGACATGCGGTGCCCGCAGTGCTCTCCAGCGGAAAAGTGAAACCGGCGGACGTGATCGGCATCGGCATCGACTTTACCGCTTGCACGATGCTGCCGACCAAGGTCGACGGCACGCCGCTGTGCTTCCTTCCGGAATGGCGCAAGAATCCGCACGCCTGGGTCAAACTCTGGAAACATCACGCCGCGCAGCCCGAAGCCGATAAAATCAACGCCACCGCCCGTTCCCTGCGCCAGCCGTGGCTCGCGCGTTACGGTGGAAAAATCTCCTCGGAATGGTTCTTTTCGAAAACCCTTCAGATTCTGGATGAGGCTCCGGAGATCTACCAGGCAGCCGACCGGCTGCTCGAGGCGGCGGATTGGGTGGTATGGCGCCTGTGCGGCGAAGAGAAGCGCAATTCGTGCACGGCCGGCTATAAAGCCATGTGGTCCAAACGGGAAGGCTTCCCCGAAAACCGTTATTTTGCAGCCCTCGATCCGCGGTTGGAATATGTGATTGACCAAAAAATGTCGCGGAGAATATATCCCATCGGAGAGAAAGCAGGTGAGCTTACTCCGACGGCATCGGAATGGACGGGACTGCCGGCCGGCATCGCGGTGGCGATCGCCAATGTGGACGCCCACGTTTCCGTACCGGCCGTAACCGTCACCGAGCCGGGCCGCATGGTGATGATCATGGGCACCAGCACCTGCCACATGCTGCTGGGCGCGGAAGAGCACGTGGTTCCCGGCATGTGCGGTTATGTCGAGGACGGCATCATCCCGGGATTGTTCGGATACGAAGCCGGGCAATCGGGCGTTGGCGATATTTTCGCGTGGCTCGTCGACCACGGCGTCCCGCTGCAATATCACCAGGAAGCCGCAAACCGGGGATTGAGCCTTCACCAGTTGCTCACCGAGAAGGCTGCGGGGCAGAAACCCGGCGAACACGGGCTGCTGGCTTTGGACTGGTGGAACGGCAACCGTTCGACGCTGGTGGACGTGGACCTCTCGGGCTTACTGGTGGGAGCCACGCTGGCGACCAGGGCGGAGGACATCTACCGCGCGCTGATTGAATCTACGGCTTACGGGACGCGCGTGATCATCGAGGCGTTTGAAAAGAACGGCGTTCCCGTCCGCGAGCTGGTGGCCTGCGGCGGGTTGCCCGAAAAGAATGCGATGCTGATGCAGATTTACGCCGACGTGACCGGCCGGGAAATAAAAATTTCAGCCAACAAGCAGGCGCCCGCGCTGGGCTCGGCGATGTTCGGCGCCGTGGCGGCGGGAAAAGCGGCTGGCGGGTACGATACGATCTTCGAGGCGGCCGCGAAGATGGCGCACCTGAAGAAGGAAACATACAAGCCCATCCCGGCGAATCAGAAAATCTACGATCGCCTGTACGCCGAATACGTCCGCCTATATGATTATTTCGGACGGGGTGAAAACAACGTCATGAAAACGTTAAAAAGGATCCGCGATGAAAGCATCCGGACGTGATTTTTCTCAAGCGATTATCCCCGAAACTTTTTAGCGGGCGGTACAAGGAGCAGGGTGATGTTGGAAAAACTGCGTGAGGAAGTTTGCCGGCTGCATGAAGAACTGCCGAAGAACCATCTGGTTACCTGGACCTCCGGCAACGTCAGCGCCCGCGACCCAGAGAGCGGGTTGGTCGTGATCAAGCCGAGCGGCGTGAAGTATGAAGATCTGACGCCGGAAAAAATGGTGGTGGTGGATTTAAACGGCCGCAAGATCGAGGGAGGGTTGAACCCCTCCGTCGATACGGCCACCCACTTGTTTATCTACCGCCAACGGCCCGACGTGGGCGGAGTGGTCCATACCCATTCACCGTTTGCCACGGCGTTCGCCGCCGTGGGCAAGTCCATCCCCGCCTGTCTCACGGCAATCTGCGACGAATTCGGCGGTCCGATCCCGGTCGGCGGATTTGCGCCGATCGGCGGCGAGGAGATTGGCGCGGAAGTGGTGCGGGCCATTGGGAAGAGCACAGCCATCCTGATGCAGAATCACGGCGTGTTTACGATTGGGAAGAATGCCGCCGCCGCGGTGAAGGCGGCCGTGATGGTCGAAGATGCCGCGCGAACGGTGTTTTATGCCATGCAATTGGGTGAGCCGATCCTGATTCCGGAGGAGATGGTAAATCGCCTCCATCAACGCTATACGGAGAAGTACGGACAAAAATAAGGAACGCTCGCGAACAGCTTGCCCCCTTATTATTCCCCCCATTTTCCCGTGGAAAATGGGGGGAAGCGTTTTTAGGGGGGAAGGGGCGAGCTTTCCAGGGTGTCAGCCACGGGGATTTGTCCTCGCGATCGTGGAAGAAAAAATTGTAGCCGCGATCGGCGATCGCCGCTACAAAAATATCTCCGATTGCAGCTGAAGCATCTCACCTGTCGCGGCCCCCAATTTACAACGGTGGCGGTTACACCGCCTTGCCAATCAACCCGCGGACCGACTTCTCGCCATGTTTTTTCAGATATTGTTGCATCCCCTTCGCTACATCCTCGAATATCTTCGGTTGGCGGAACATGGCCGTCCCGATCCCGACGCAGGTCGCGCCGGCCAGGATGAGTTCCAGCGCCTCGGCGGCGCTCGTCACACCGCCCAGCCCGATGATGGGAATATTGTTTTTCTTGCAGCAAGTTGTGTAACACTTATACACAGCGTAGACCGCTACGGGATGGATTCCGATCCCGCTCAAGCCGCCGATCCGGTTGGCCAGCGCCGGCTTCTGTGTTTCCACGTCGATCGCCATGCCGCGCAAGGTGTTGATCATGCACAATGCGTTCGCCCCGCCGCGGATCGCCGCCTGGGCGATTGCGGCGATGTCGGTCACGTTTGGCGTCAGTTTCACGATCAGCGTCTTCCCCAGCGCGACCTTTCGCACGCGCGCGACGAGATCTTCGAGCACCGACTCGTCGCAGCCGAACTCGATCCCACCCTTCTCGACGTTCGGACACGAGACGTTGAGTTCGATCGCGTGAATTTCCTCGCGGGTCGAGAGAATTTCCGCGCATTGGACGTACTCGTCGATCTCCTCTCCGGCGATGCTGGCGATCACGGGCACCTCGAGCGTCCGCAGTTTCGGAATTTCCTCTGCGACGAACACCGCGATCCCGGGGTTCTGCAAGCCGATCGCATTCAGCATTCCCGCGCGCGTTTCCGCGATGCGCGGCTCCGGATTGCCCTGGCGCGGGTGCAAGGTGACGCTTTTGGTCACGGCCGCACCCATATACGGGCTGCTCGCGGCGAACGCTTCATAGTCCAGGCCGTAAACGCCCGAGGCCGAGAGCAGGGGGGTTTCCAGCCGCAGAGAACCGAGTTGGGTTTCTAATCCTTCCATTGGATGTCCCTCGCTGGGAAGACCGGCCCTTCGCGGCAAACCCGCTTTCGATAGACCTTGCCGTCCGGCCCGATCACCCGGGTTGTGCAGGAGTAGCAGGCGCCCACTCCGCACGCCATGCGCGTCTCCAGGGAAACCTGGCAATCCAGGGAATTGCGCGCGGCAATTTCCGCAACCGTACGGAGCATCCCCTCCGGTCCGCAGGCGTACAGGCAGACGCTCTCGTGCGGAACGCAACCGTCGCGGAGGCCCTGCTCGAGCATTTCGGTGACCAGGCCCTTCTCGCCGAGCGACCCGTCGTCGGTGCAGATGGTCAGAACCCGGGCGCCGATCTCGTCGAATTCCGATTGGATCGCATTATATAGATCCTGATCCCCGCCGGAATTGTCGATATCCATTCCGCGGCCCGAAGCGCCGACGGCCAGGCTGAGCATTTCCTTTCTCACCGCGCCAAGGTAGATCAGGACTTCTTTGCCGTGCTCCCGCAGCCGTTCAGCCAATGCCGCGAGCGGCGCAACGCCGATCCCACCCGACACGATCACGGCCGTTTGCGCTTCGCACATGCTAAATCCGTTTCCGCAGGGGCCGATCGCGGCCAGGACCGCGCCCTTGCGCGCACGGCTCAGGATGTCCGTGCCTTCACCGATCACCCGATAAAGAAAATCGACCCGCGCCGGATGGCGGACGATGGCTTGGAGCATTTCTTGCGGTAATTCATCGGTGTGAGCCAACGCCGCGCGATGAAAACGGGAGTATTCCGCGCGGTGAATGCTGAGCGGCCGCCGAAGAGTCAGGGGATATGCGCGCGGTTTCCCGCCATCCGGATCGCACAGGAGGTGAAAAAACTGACCCGGAAGAAAATCCAATTGTGCATCGGCTGGGAGTTCCAGTTCGATCAGGAAATGCCCTTCGCAGATTCTCCGGTTTTGGACGATCTTTAGTTTGAAATCCCGAAGCGGCGACGATTTTCTCAAGGGGGCGGTTGTTTCCAGCTCGAGGAAATTATCGAAGGACGCCAGTTGGCGCATAAAATCGGTTCCCGGCGTCGGGTGCTTATGGCGCCAATCGTGAAGGCCACGTTCCAGGTCAAGATAGGAAATATCGCCCCACTCGGAAGCGGTTCCATCCTCAAGCTGACTTGTAATCCGAATTTCTTTTTTGCCGAGCGTGAAGCCGACGCTCCGTTTTGCGGATGTCTTCCAGCGAACTTCTGCGGAAGCGTTTTGCGAAACGCGGACAGAGTAGCCAAACGCTTTGCCCCAATCGCGAAGGAGTGCGGCGGTCCGTGTTCGCCGGTGGCGCAGTATTTCCGCCGGCCGCAGGCTTTGACGAATGGCACTTACATCCTCCACCGTCAGTCCGTCGCGACCAAGACGTTGGACCGCGAGTCGGCGGGCGGTGGCCGCCTCTCCCGGATCTCCCACCGAAAGCGATTCCGCATCGAGTACGATCCGGCGCCAATTCAGCGGAATGTTTATTCTCCCCGCGACGACACCTTTGCGGATGATAAGCCGGCCGTTCCGATATTGCGCGAAGGATGCGACCGCCTGAAGGAGTATTTCTTCCATTGAGGATTTTTGAAGGGCGGCAATTTCTTGTTTATCCAATCGTTGATAAAAAGAACGTAGGATTTTGTCAGCGGTAATTTTCTTGCCGTAGATACCGATCAGTTCGCGCGCCGTATCGGCCGCTTTTTTATGGAAGCTTCCCTCAGGAATCTTCCATGCGGTATTCGTTTGCCTTTTAGTTACCGGCACGCGCACGATGTAGCCCCCGCCGGTCCGGAAACTTTTACCTCCCGTCACCGGCTGGTAATGGATATGCTCCGCGCCCAATCCGGCGGCTTCCAGGAGGCCCAGGAACTCCGGAAAAAACACGCCGCCGGAGTTTGCACAGAATAGGTGCGTATAACTTCCTTCCTTCGCGACCCGGTGAAGTCCGTGAAGAACGACAAACATCCGCTCGCGGTACTGCTCGACGCTCCGGCCGTGCTCCGGGGCGATGACAATTTCCCGGTTATGATCAAATTCCATCTTTATCCAAGCAGCTTGAATGGCTGGCAGGAAAATATCGTTTTCAGAAGCTTCGAATGGCGGTTCCGTCAAAACGTAGTCGATGGAACTTTCGGGAAGTTCATAAATTAACGCATCCTCGGCGGATTTCCCCAGGATAACTACATTCACCTGGCGTGATTCCAACTCGCTGTAACCGTAGCCGACCGTGGCGTTACGCAATAGAGAATTGCTTTCTTTCTTGCCGTCGTAAACCCTGCGGAAGTTTTCAGAAAATGCGTCCCAGGGATTTGACACAATGCATTTTTGCATCCCGCGTCGCCAGCTCCACCGTTTTTCTTTTGGAAGAGATCCGCCGATTGCGGTTCCCGGAGGGGAGAGTGGACCCGGGCAATGACACGCGGCCAAGGTGGATGCGAAAGCCAGTTTCATCGCATCGCGGACGGCGGGTTCAGTAATATTGTTGATGGAATTCAGGATGATGGACAGGGCGGCAACCGTCCGACGGCGAAGAAAATCGGCCGGATAGTTGATGTGCGCTGCCAAATCTGCCGGTAGGGGCAGGCTCACCGGATGCCAGAAGGGAATGTCGGCATCCGCGTTCTCCGTTTCCACGCGCCGGTCGCCTGCATCCGGTTTTTTCGGAAGCCGGCCCGATGAGCAGGAGCAGGAATAATCCAACCGGACGAGTTTCCC
>JBEKDW010000106.1:0-7738 GCA_050014155.1 Anaerolineales bacterium | reverse complement strand
GAAAGCCACACTCGGGTTTTTCACAAGTGCAGTAAACCAGCCCATATATGATTCGGACGAGGTAATATAAGCAGGTTCATCCCAAGTCAGGCCGATGGCCGGCGCAGTAATGGTTAAAATGATCGCCGCCAGACAAGCCAACAGAACCGCAATGGCTCCATTGCCCAGCTTTATTTTTCGTTTTGGCATATTCCACTCCTAACAGCAATACTGTTTCATTAAGATGGAACGTTTCTAAAATTAACCAGACTCGTCACCAACCATTCGCTGCCCATAGGACAATTCTACCTAATGTTTGGGCTTCTCTGCCAATCCCCTGGTTATCATCGAGTTTAAATGCCCGTCGAACAATTGCCTGATACCTCCCCATCGAAAACCCATCCAACGAACGAAATCATCTCGCCAGTATCAGCATTTCTTGTTCGCATGGAGCGCATCCTGAAAATTTTATCCGCCTCCCTTCTCCCCTTCCCCTGGACAACTTCAAGAGGCATTGCCAAATTTCATGGAATTGATTTATAGGATTATCGGGTCCCAGGCCTGAGAGGAAGCGTATCCTTCCAATTCGCTCAGGCAGTCTGCCTCTGAAACGCTACGCCGTTCTTTTACACAATTATTAATTCCCAGTTCGAGAAATTCTGACGGGGCTTTTTATTTGCAGGGCGCGAATGCGTCGCAATCAATTTATCCGTAAGCAGGTCCGAGCAGAAGGACAAAAAACCAAAACCTAAACGCGATGATTGCCTTGGTGAAAACCCCCGCAGACAAAAATCGCCTCTTAGGCTATCATAGTCATCGGTATCCCATTGCGAATCCCTGAAAGGAAAACCCAATGCGCGAACAAAATCTCGGCGACAAGTGGCAGTTCCGGCAGGCAGGCACAACCAAATGGCTGCCGGCATCCGTGCCGGGAGGAGTGCACACCGACCTGCTTGCGCTCGGCCGCATTCCCGATCCGTTCTTTGCCGACAACGAACTGCGCGTGCAATGGGTGGCCGAGAGCGACTGGGAATACCGTAAAATATTTTCCGCCGATCCGAAAATGCGGGCGGAGAAAAAGCCCTCCGTCGCGAATCCGAAGTGCTCGGAGGGCAGGCAGTTCCTCGTCTGCGAAGGGCTGGATACGCTGGCCGATGTATCGCTCAACGGCAAGCCGCTGGGCAAGGCGGACAATCAGTTCCGCTCCTGGCGCTTCGACGTGACCGGACAGTTGGCCGAGGGGGAAAACGAACTGACGATTCTTTTCCATTCGCCGCTCGCGTATATCCGCGCGCACCAGCGGGAACGGCCGCTCACCGGCGGCGGCGACATCCCCGGCGGGCCGTACCTGCGCAAGTCGCCCTACCACTGGGGTTGGGATTGGGGGCCCAAGCTTCCCGCCATCGGGATCTGGAAGGATATCCGCCTCGAAGCGTGTTCTTCGGCCCGCTTGGCCGACGTGCACGTCCGCCAGCAACATCAGGGCGGCAAAGTGCGGATCATCGCGCACGCGGAAGTGGAAGCCTGGGCCGAGGAGCCGCTGCAGATGCAGGCGGTTCTCTTCTCGCCGGACGGAATCCGATCGGAAGCCGCCGCGCTGGTGGACGGAAATTCGGCGACGATCGAGATGGGCGTGGCGGCCCCCCGCCTATGGTGGCCGAGCGGCATGGGTGCGCAGGATCTCTACCGGCTCGAGATCATGCTGCTCTCGGGCACGGCGACGCTCGACCGGCGCGTCTACGAACTCGGCTTGCGCACGATCGCGCTGCGCAGGGAGCCCGACGAGTGGGGCGAATCGTTCACCTTCGTCGTCAACGGCGTGCCGTTTTTTGCCAAGGGAGCGGATTGGATCCCCGCCGATTCCTTTCCCACTCGTGTGACCGACGCGCGCATGCGCTCCCTCTTGCAATCCGCAGCCGACGCGCATATGAACATGCTGCGCGTGTGGGGCGGAGGAACCTACGGCGAGGATCGCTTCTACGACCTGTGCGACCGGCTCGGGATCCTGGTCTGGCAGGATTTCATCTTCGCCTGCGGGATGTATCCCGACGACGAGGCGTTCACCGAGAACGTGCGCCGCGAGGCGGTGGAGAACATCCGCCGGCTGCGCCACCACGCGAGCCTCGCCTTGTGGTGCGGCAACAACGAGATGGAACAGGGCTGGTCCGATTGGCGCTGGAATAAACCCGACGACGAGGACAATCAGCGTCTCAAAGCCGGATACGACCGCATGTTCCACCATCTGCTGCCATCCATCGTCGCGGCGGAGGATCCGGACCGGCCGTATTGGCCGTCTTCGGCTTCCTCCGGCGACCCGTTCGTAGATCCGAACGGCCAAACCCGAGGCGACATGCACTATTGGGGGGTGTGGCACGAACGCAAACCGTTCAGCGCTTACCGCGAGCAACTACCTCGGTTTGCCAGCGAGTTCGGCTTCCAATCCCTTCCGCCGTATAAAACCCTCAAAACGTTCACCGCCCCCGAAGACCGCAACCTGACCTCCTACGTCATGGAACACCGCCAGCGGTCCGGTCCGGGCAATAAGGTAATTCTTTCCCAGATGCTGGATGCCTTCCGGTTGCCGAAGGATTTCGCTGCGCTGGCCTACCTGAGCATGATCCTGCAGGCCGACGGCATCCGCATCGGCGTGGAACACTGGCGCCGCAACCGCAACCGGGTGAGCGGAACGATCATCTGGCAGCTCAACGACTGCTGGCAGGCGATCTCCTGGGCGTCGCTGGATTATTTTGGGCGTTGGAAGGCGCTCCAGTACGCCGCGCGGCGGTTCTATGCGCCGGTCCTGCTTTCGGTGGAGGATACCGCCGACCGCCGCGTGATCCACGTCACCAGCGACCTGACGCAGGCTTGGGAGGGGGAAATCCGCTGGCGGCTGGAGACGCCCGGTGGGAAGGTTGTCGAATCCGGTCGGGAGCGCCTGACCGCCGCTCCGCTTGCGGATACGCCCGTGTGCACGCTCGATTTCACCGGGCGGGTGGACGACGGCAACCGCCGCGACCGGATCCTGGTATGCGAATTGTGGCAGAGCCGGTCGAAGGTTGCCTCGTGCGTATCACCCTTCGCGCCTTTCAAGCATCTCGCACTGTGTGATCCGGAATTGAATGCGGCCCTCGCCGTCCAAGGCGAAGAGATTGTCATCAAAGTATCCGCCAAAAAGCTGGCGCTGTTTGTGGAGCTCGCATTGGAAGGCTCGGACACCGTCTTCAGCGACAACTACTTCGATCTTCCCGCCCGGACAACTGCCCGCATCACCGTCCCCCTGCCCGCCGGGTGGAAAGTGGCGCGGGCGCGCAGGGCGCTGCGGATAAAGTCGCTGGTGGATTCATATTGATCAGCCGACCTAACCCTCTTCCTCCAATAAATCTTTTATTTAAATTGTTGGACTTTTCCCCTCCCCCTTCCCTAATGGCCTGTCCCCGAGCGCCTGTCCCGAGCGAAGCGAGGGAAAGCGAGGGGAGAAGGTGGAGGAAAATAAATTCATCCTTTTAGAACGAATTGGCCGCAAGGAGGGGGTTAGGTCGGCGCAGGAAGAAAGCACCTTCGTGAAAATTCTCCGCTTCTTTTAATAATGTGATTAACGAAACGGACAAAACCGCAGACTGGGGGTATATTTTAAGCAGGTGGATATAGCTTCAAATAAATGTTTCTTGCATAGCTGATCAATTGCAGACTCAATAGAAAGGCTAGGTTCTCATGGCTGAAACATTGGAAAAGGCAACATTCGCCGCAGGATGCTTCTGGTGCGTGGAGGCGGTTTTTCAGGACGTGCGCGGGGTCGAGCGTGTGGTTTCAGGCTACACCGGTGGAAAAAAAATAAATCCGACATACGAGGAAGTCTCTTCCGGCGTGACCGGCCATGCCGAAGCGCTGCAAATCGATTTCGATCCGAAGGTCGTATCCTATAAGGACCTGCTGGAAATTTTCTGGCACACGCACGATCCGACCACGCCCAATCGCCAGGGGCCGGACGTGGGCACGCAATACCGCTCGGCGATTTTCTATCACAGCGAGGATCAGCGCAAGGCCGCGGAAGAGACCAAACGTGCGATCGATGCAGAAGGGGTATGGTCGCTTCCGATCGTCACGGAGATCGTACCCTTCACCGTTTTTTATAAGGCCGAGGATTATCACCAAAATTATTTCAAGAACAACCCGGACCAGATGTATTGCCGGTTGACGATCAACCCGAAGGTTCGGAAATTCCGGATCGCTTTCCGGGCGAAACTGAAGAACCCGGTGGAATATCCGTAAACGTTAATCGCAAATATAAAAATGTAGGGGCGGGCCGCGGTCCGCCCCTAGGATATTTGATACAGGTCCATGTAAATCGCATAATTTTCATAAATTCGGCGGATGTAATTCCGGGTCTCGTCGGAACGGATGACCTCCAGCAGCAGGTCGTCGTCGCCGCCGGCGAAGGTTTGCCAGATTGCGGCGTTGCCCGCCCCGGCATTGTAACCAGCTAGCGCGAGGTACAGATCGCCGGAGAAGCCGTCGCGCTGCATCGCCAGGTATTTCGAACCGAGTTGAACGTTGATCACCGGCCGATAAAGATCCGCCTCCGATTGGACGGTCAGGCCGAGCTTGCCGGCAACCTCCTCGGCGGTGGACGGGATCAGCTGCATCAGGCCGTGGGCGTTGGCGGAGGAGATCGCCGATATACCGAAGAGCGATTCCTGCCGCACCACGG
This sequence comes from Anaerolineales bacterium, assembly GCA_050014155.1. Lineage (GTDB taxonomy): Bacteria > Chloroflexota > Anaerolineae > Anaerolineales > RBG-16-64-43 > FEN-1073. Next base: position 3,051 of record JBEKDW010000106.1, on the reverse strand, counting down.
AAAAGAGCAGCAGCGGATCGAGGCTGAAACGGACGGCCTGCGGGATCAGCAGTTCCGCGAAATATGGTCCGAACCGCACGTGGTTGAAATAGGCGGGCGCGGAAAGCGTCTGCGCGTCGCTCAATCCGGCGTCGTCGAGTACTTTCCGCGCGGCCTGGATCCCGCCCGAATAATATCCGATGGATAACAGATAGCGGCTGAGGTAAAGCGACTCAGCCGGATCCTTCGCCGCCGAAAGCCACAAGGCGTCGAACTCGCTCTCGGCCGCGTCATACATCCCAAGATCCCACAGAGCCTGTCCGCGCAGCATGTGCGGATCGTTCCGGGCCAGGGCATAGTGTTGTTCAAGGTCGGTCGAAGTTAACAGCACGACGACTGTCCTCACCCAGGTCTCCGCCTGGGCATACTCGGCGTCGAGGTCGAATACCAGGTTGATATCCTTCGCGCGCGTGAAGGCCGCGGTGCCTGCAAGCAGGTCTGCCGCGCGCACTGAATAATAATCGGTGGGCGACGCGGCCGCGGCCTGTACCATCGTCTGGTGCGCCCCGCTGGAATCCCCGCGCTTTTCCAGCGTCTTGGCCATCCAGAAGAGGGCCCGCGAGCGGGTCCAGCCATCGGTGGAAGAATCCAGCGCGCGGAAAGCGGTTTCCGCCCCGGCGTAATCCCCGGCGCGGTAGAGCGAAATGCCCGCCAGATGCCTCGCCTCGGCGGCATTTGCGTCCGCCGGGTAATCATCCGCAACGCGGTTCCACAGTTTCGCAGCGCCCGCCATATCGTTGCCGCGCTCAGCGATGCGCCCGGCGGTGAACAGCGCCTCCGCCGCCCGCGGATGTGTTGGCGACGCGTCGACCAGTCCGGTGAGAACAGTGACGGCGCCCGCATAGTCGTCCAGCCAGGCCCAACGCGTGTACGCCGAATCGAAAATCGCCAGGTCCCAGTAACCGGTGTCGGATCCGAGCGCGGCCGCGGCGTCCAGGTCGGCCGCTGCTTCCTTCGGTTGATCTTGGGCGCGGTAGGCAAGTCCCCGGAAGTAGCGGGCCTTGGCCGGCTCCGCCACCGGGGAGGCCGATAGGTAATAGGAAAGCATGGTGACCGAGGATGAATATTGCCCGGCGTAGTAATCAATCACCCCGCGCGTTAGGTCGTCCACGGTAAACCCGGCGTCGAGCAAGTCTGACAAGCACAGGAAGGCGTCGTCGGTTTCGGGATACTGCAGCGCGGTCTGGTAGCGCGCAAAACCCTCCGGCTTACGGTCCAGCGCGATAAGGATTCCGCCGATCTTCCGGTTGAGGCGGGCGCGGGCGGTGTCGGACGTCACCAAACCCAGCACGCTTTCGTAGAGGGCCATCGCCGCTTCCGCCGACCCGTGATCGCGCAGCGTGTTGGCTTCCTTTTCCTTCAGGCGAAGCGCATTGGCCAGATCGGAGGCGGAGGCGGCCGCGCCGTAGGCCTGCACCGCCTGATCGGTCAATCCGGCGGCGAGCGAGGAATCCCCCACGCTTTCTTGCACCACGTCCGTCAGGAGACCCGGAGAGAGCAAAAGAAAATTCTGGTATGCGGCAATCGACGCCGGGTAGTCCTTCAGCTCGGCGGCGATTTCACCGAGCAGGAAATTGGCGCGCGCCGCGTACTCCCCCGCCGGATGGGTTTGGATCAAACTTTGCAGCATGGCGCGGGCGCCGGCCGCGTCGCCGGTAAGCTCGCTCGCCCGGGCGAGGAAGAAAGCCGCGCGCTCGCTTTCCACGCCCGCCGCCAGCGCGGCGCTGTAATTTTCCTTCGCCGTTTCATAATCTCCGTACAGCAGCGCGCGATCCCCCAGAACCAGATGCTGATCCGGCGACTGCGTGGGGGTGGAAATCGCTGTCGGTGGGAGCGTGGGGGCAGCCGTTGCCGACGGGATGTCAAGCGTCGCCGTGTCGGTCGGACCGGTCTTGGCGGCCGGACGCGCGCACGCCGCCGGCAGGAGCAGGAGAAATAGAACCGACACCGAGCGCGCGCATCGGCAAAAACCGGCATATCCGTATGGCATCTTTTTTGACAAAGGCATTTGCGCATGGTACCATACTTCCGCGGCGCTCTCGCAACGAGGGCGCTTTTTGTGCGGGAGAATCTCATGAATATCGTCCTCACCGGGTCGGTTGCGTTCGATTGCCTGATGACTTTCCCGGGTTTATTCCGCGAACAGATTCTGCCGGATAAACTGGATTCCCTGAGCCTGTCGTTCCTGGTGGATACAATGGTCCGGTATCGCGGCGGGATCGCGGGGAATATCGCCTACACCCTGGCTCTGCTGGGCGAACGGCCGCGGCTGATGGCCACGGTGGGCAAGGACTTCGGTGAATACCGCGCCGCGCTGCAAGTCGTCGGCGTGGATACTGCGCTGACGAAAGAGATTCCGGATTGTTACACCGGTTCCTTCTTTGGCACCACCGACCGGAGCGGATGCCAGCTCGCTTCGTTCTATCCCGGCGCGATGGGCAACGCCGCCGAGCTTTCGCTGCAGGACGTCGCCCCGCGGCCGGATTGGGTCGTGATCTCGCCGAACGATCCCGCCGCCATGTTGAAATACGCCCGCGAATGCCGCAAGCTCGGGCTGGCTCTGATATATGACCCCTCCCAACAGGCGGCACGCATGGATGGCTTGGAGATTGCGGAAGGCCTGGATGGATGCAGAATTCTGATTTGCAACGAATACGAATTCAGCCTAATCGCCAAAAAAACCGGCCGAACACCGGAGCAGATCGAGTCCGCCGTGCCCGTGGTGATCGTCACCCTCGGTGAAAAAGGATCGCGCATCAAAGCCGGCGCCAAAACATTCGAGATTCCCGCAGTTCCCCCGCGCCGCATCGCCGATCCGACCGGCGTGGGCGATGCTTTCCGCGCAGGGCTTCTGACGGGCATCGCCCACGACGCACCGTGGAAAATCTGCGGCCGGCTCGGGGCGCTCGCGGCGACATATTGTCTAGAGGAAGTCGGCACGCAAAACCACCACTTCACCCGCGCGGAATTCCTGGCGCGATACATCGAAACGTTCGGAAAGGATCCGCTGGC
>JBEKDW010000105.1:0-7756 GCA_050014155.1 Anaerolineales bacterium | reverse complement strand
GAGCGAGTATTCCCCGACCGAAACCGTGGTTCCCTGCGTCGTTCCGGCGGAAGCCGGCCGCTGGGTTCGCCGTAGGATGGCCCGCACGCGCAGAATTAATTCGTCGATGTTGAAGGGTTTGCACAGGTAATCGTCCGCCCCGGCATTAAACCCGGTGATCTTGTCCTCGTCTTTGATTTTTGCCGTCAGGAAAAGGACGGGGATGTTGGTCAGGACCGGATCGGCCCGGATTTCCCGGCAGACCGCGAATCCATCCATCCCGGGCATAATCACATCCAGGATGATTAACTCGGGCCGGTTGCGCCGGGCGGCCTTCAATCCTTCCACTCCGCTGGACGCCAAATCCACGCGGAATTCCTCCCCCCGAAGGCTGCGCTCAATGGTCCGGGCTACAATATCGTCGTCTTCAATGACTAGAACGTTCGCCAGTTCCATTCTCGACCTCCACGGGCAACGACACCTCGATGATTGTACCAAAATCTACCGCGCTGTTTGCGCGGATTTGGCCGCCGTGTTGGCGGATGATTTCCCGGCAGATGCAGTATTCCATCCCGTTGCCCCGACCCGCCACGGCTCCGGTGAAATGCGGTTCAAACAGGGATTCCAACTCGGAAGGCGGGATGGCGGTTCCGTCGTCGCCCACCTCCACGACAACCGCTTCCTTTCCGCGCGCCTTAGACCGGACGAAAATTTTATGCGGGCGGCCGTCGGAGGTCGCATCCCTTGCCAGGAGCAGCAAGTTCACCCAGACGTCCTGCAAGCGGGTGGGATATCCCTGCACGGGAGGCAGGTTATCCTCTAACTGGATTTCCAAACCGCCTCCCGCAGCCTGAATCGGCGCCCCGACCATGCGCACCGCGATCTGGATGGTCTCATTGACGGAAAGGCATTGCAGCGTATCCGGCGTCGAGCGGGAAAACTCGAGCAAATCCTGGACGGCCTGTTGCGCTTTCCATCCGGCTTGCTCGATGATCGCAGCGCTCTCGCGCCCTGGGGCCTCCACCGCCGATCCGCGCCCGAGGATTTGCGCCTCGGCGATGATCGCGGTGAGTGGATTATTGATTTGATGCGCCACACCGGCGGCCAATTCCCCGATCGCCGCCAGACGAGCCGATTCCACGAGACTCGCCTGCGCCGCCTGGATTTGTTCCTCCGCCTTCTTTCGCGCAGTGATATCGCGGGTGACATCCATAAAACCCAGTAATGCCCCGCCGGTGAATTCGTCGTGCAATTCGGTGACGCGCGACCCGATCCAAACCGTCTCCTTCTGGCGGGTTTGCGCGCACCGTTCCACTTCGACCGGAAGATTCGCATCGAAAGAAACCGGATCCGGAGGCGGAGAAAACAGGGCCGCATAGGCTTTCGCCACGGGGAGCCCCATCCGTTCCGACGCCGGCCAACCATACAGCTCCTCCGCCGCGGGATTCCAATACGTGATGTTCCCGGCGGAATTCCACACCACCACCGCGTCCCGAACGTTGTCCAGCAACAGGGCCTGATAGCGGATCTTCTCCAGCGACTTGACCCGCTCCGCCTGGTAGGCGTAGTTCCGCACGGCCTTGCTGATGATTACCGGAAGTTCGAATACGGTCTCCGGACTCTTCACCAGATAATCGATCGCTCCCTGCTGGATGGCCTGGGCCGCCACTCGTTCGTCGCCCCGGCCGGTAACGATGATGACCGGTACCTGCAGCTTCCGTTCAATCAACTGGCGCAGCGCTTCCAATCCGGAACCGTCCGGGAAGCTGTAATCGAGGAGCAGCGCGTCGTATGTATTGCGCTCCAGCAGCGACCACATCCCGTGTAGATTGGGCGCGCGGTCGAGAAAATAATTGTCCGCAAATCCAAGGACGTCTTTCACCAGCGAGGAATAATTATCATCGTCATCCACAAGCAGGACGTGATACGTCCCACCCGGTCGGTCCGGCGCCGGACCGTCGTGGGAAGCGTTTTCTCCGTGGTCAGTGGTCACCAAACGCACAGTGGGTGGATAGGTTATATCCGGCATATCCTCACCCGTTCTCCTCCGGGGGTGCGGATCGGTAATCGAAACGATCTATCAGCAAAATGTCAAACGTGAACATTGCTTTTCCCTAATCCCAATCCGGCTCCATCCGTACAATCCTTCGGGAAGGTGCTCCTGGATATCACGCATTGGTCCGGCGGATGTGAAAATAATTGAAACGTGCATCCACAGATACCAAACCACGTAGGATGAACCAGATTAAATGCGATATAGAATCCCGATGGATTTCCTTGGTATTCCCTCATCTTGATATTAAGTTCGCAGCCTCCGTGGAGCCATAAAAAGATTGTTAAGTTCGGAGAAGGGAATAATTCGGCTGTTTTACCCGGAAGATTCCATGGAAGGATTTCTTCCCGACTACGCCAGGGCAAACGAAAGTCCTGGCAATAATGATCTCCGGAAATAATGGGTGAATAAATTCCATCCAAAGTACAATCCGATAGACCAGACTCTCCTAATCTAATTAATTTATTGCGAATTCATCAGTCATTCATTATTCGTTTACGGTATCGTTCCTCCGGTCCGGATATGCTGACAATACCCCTCAGCCGAATCTGGAATGCGAGCAGGTAAATGTTGAATCATAAAGGCGGCGCTTACGAAAAACCCCGGGTCGGAAGGAACGGAATGGCACCGCGCGTGTTTCGGGCGAAAACCATGACCGCCGCACTTGCCGCTGTCGAGAAAGCCCTGGGCAACGAAGCCCTGATCGTCGCAGTCCATCCATCCACACCAAAACCCGCCTGGCAACTCTGGCGGCACGGCGAGGTGGAGGTGGTGGCCATGCCCTCCGCCGTCGATTCTCCTGCCGCCGAATCCGAATCATCCACTCCGGCGGCGGCCTCTAAACCCAACCCGGATTCCCCGAGTTCGCGTTTGACTCCCCGGACGATTCCTCTACGTCAGCCGGAATCCTCCATTGGTGGAACATCCGAATCATCATCGCGCCAGTCTACTGCCAATGAACAACTGGCCGGAGAACCCGCAACGGATCCTCCTCGGCCTCTTCTTATCCTTCTCGAGCGGCTCCGCGCTCAAGGTGTGGACGAAGGATGGCTCCGGAATATGGTCCGATCCATCCGGGAACGGTCGAATCCCATGGCGTTGGAGGACGCCGCCCTCACGCGTGAACTGGTGCGTCAGGAATTGCATGGAAACCTGCGCTCCGATAACGGCGCCTGCCTTTTGCAAAACCGGGTGATCGGCATCGTCGGGGTCAGCGGTTCCGGGAAAACCGGAGCCTGCGCGAAGATCGCCGCGTACGGATACAAATCTCTGGGGAAGCAGGTCCACTGGGTTTCAACCGACACGCTGCGTGCTGGAGCCATTGCCAAGGCCCAGGCATTCACAGCCCCATTGGGCATCCCCCTGCATCTGGCCTACAGCCCAGAGGCCCTGGCATCCTTCCTCCACTGGAATTCCGATTCCGATGTATTCCTGATCGACACCCCCGGATGCAATCCCTATCGCAAGGATGATCTGGAAGCACTCAACGTGCTGTTTGCCGAAATTCCAGAACGGCACCTGTTGCTGGTGGCGCCGGCCACCGGTAAGGAATCCGACCTGCAGGATATTTACCGCGCATATGCCGGCCTGGGCATCGGTGGTCTGGTCGTCACGAAACTAGACGAAACCCGTTCCTATGGTGAACTCTTTAATTTTCTGCGCCAAAGCCAGCTTCCAGTCGCCTTCCTGATCGACGGGGCCCCGGTATACGGCGATCCACACGCTGGCGAAATTTCCTTGTTGGTCAATCGGTTGCTGGACGAACGGTTTGCTTAACCTCCTGGTCGGATAACCGGTAAAAAAATATTCTCCCAATTTTCCTGAATCCGCCGCGAAGCGCGCCGGAAGATAAATTATCGCTTGAGCTTGATATATAATGGAAATCGGAGAGCAGTTTTGGAGAGCAGGGAGGTGCAACATGCTTGTCCTCACGAGACGTTCCGAGGAAAGCATTGTCATTGGCGGCAACATCGTAGTGACGATTCTCAGCGTGGAAGGGGAGAAGGTAAAACTTGGGATCGAAGCTCCCCGCGAGATCACCATTTTGCGCAAGGAACTGATCGACGTCATTCAACAACAGAACCGGCTGGCGGAGAAACTCAGTTCGATGGCGGATCCACCCGCCTTTCAAGGTCTACGCGATCTCCTCGCGAAGGAATCCGGAGAACCGGAGCCGCCCCCACCTCCGGAATGAGCGTGGCGGTTTTTAGGCGTTCCCTTCCGGCTCGTTGTTTCGCCGCGCACTCGCCTGATCCGCGCTACTGTGTTTTTTCCCAGGCGTCCCGGAGCGTCGATAGGGTTTCCGCGGCGATGCGATAATCCCCCTTGCGTATCCGATCCAGACACCAGCCGTAGAATCGCATCAGATCTGCGGAATCCCCGGGGCCAACCGAGCACATTGCGTCCTGTAATACTAAAATGGTGCGGACGGATTGATCCTCATCTTCCCGCTGGCAGGCCAGAATGGCCAGTTCATATGCCATGTCGATCAACTGCGCGGGCGCCATTTGATGCGCATCGAGCGGAATGGATGTGGAAGATGTGTTTTTCTGGATCATCGCTTTCAGGCTCCTGAAGGATTTGAATCACCCCAGTATAGGATCAGTATGACGTTTTTCCGGAGAAGCGTAAATAAAAAGCGAATAAATACTTTCCGCACAGAGCCCTCATTAACCAAAGCGCGGGAGCTCCGCCGGGATGATGTTCACCAGAGTTTAATAGACGTAAAACCCCACGCGGCCTACACTGGGAAGAAGATATACATATCAGCGTACAGGTCGATGGATTCAATTGATCATCCCGGCGGCTCGCCGTCGGGGAAATGAGGCTTTTCCGGACCGGCGGTCCCGTCAGCGGTTTTTTATCGGATGCGATAGAATCAGGCGGTATCGCGATCGTCCGGCGGGCTGCGCTGAACCCTGCGACGATCCGCAGAAGAGGATTCTCTCCGAAGGTAAGGAGGGAGTAAATGCCCAAAATTTTGATTGCCGATGACGGTGAATTCCTGCGAGTCCGAACTGCCCGGATGCTCGCCGTGGAGGGGTTTGGCGTCTTGGAAGCGGAAAACGGCATAAAGGCCGTGGAGCTGTTTAAAAACGAAAAACCGGATGCGGTGCTCCTGGATCTGGTCATGCCGGAAAAGGACGGGGTAACCGCCTTAAAAGAGATCTTGGCGGTAAACCCCGGAGCCAAGGTCATTATGCTGGCTTCCACAGGCCAGGAAACGATGGTATTGGAGGCGATCCGGGCGGGGGCGAAAGATTACATTGTCAAGCCGTTCGAACGCGAGCGTGCGGTGGGAGCGATCCGTAAAATCCTGGGGCTCCTCTAATTCACTCTCCCCGCGGCCGGGGAGAAGGTTTCATCCTGTTCCAGCATAGATAAGAACATATTTAATACCTGCGGGTCGAAATGCTTTCCGGTTTCGCCCCGAAGATATTCCCGCACCTTGACCTCGGGCCAAGCTTTTCGATACGGCCGTTCCGACCGCAAAGCATCCCAAACATCCACGACGGCGAATATTCGCGCCGAGAGTGGGATGGCTTCCTCGCGCAATCCACGGGGATATCCGCTGCCGTCCCATTTCTCGTGGTGGCAGTACGGAATGAGCAGCGCCGGCCGCAGGTAATTTACCAGCGAAAGCAACCCGTAGGCATATTCCGGATGGCGCCGCATGGTTTCCCATTCCTCTTCCGAAAGCGGCCCGGGCTTGAGCAGGATATTGTCCGGGATTCCCATCTTCCCGATGTCGTGCAACAGCGCCCCGCGCCGGATCTGGACCAGTTCGTCCTCGCCCACCCCCATCGTGCGCGCCAGGCGCAGGGTCATCTCCGTCACCCGGATCGTATGGCCCTCGGTTTCCCGGTCGCGCAAATCCAGCGCGCGGGACCAGCCTTCTATGGTGGCGTCGTAGGCCATGGCGAGATCAAGGTTGGATTTCTGCAAACCTTCGAACAACGCGGCATTGTCGATAGCGATCGCGGCCTGGACGGCCAGGGTGTCGAGGAATTCCAGCCACTCGTTGTCCGGTTCGAGCGGCGCACGGTTGAAGATTTCCAAAACGCCCTTCACCTGACCCTTCGCCACCAGCGGTGCAGCAAAGTAGGAAACAAAACCCTCTTCGGCCAGAAGCGGGGCGCGCCGGAAAGCCTCGTCGGATTTTGCCAGATCCGGGACACTGACCAGCCGGCGCTCCAATGCGGCGCGGCCGGCCACGCCTTCGCCAAGCCTCAGCTTGGTTTGATGCACCGCCGGACTGTGGAACCCCCGCCCGGCGGCGAATTGCAGGGTCTGGGTGCGCGGATCCAGGAGCAGGACCGATGCGGCGTGAATGCCCAGCCGGATGGTCACCTGATCCAGGAAGAAGTTCAGCGTCACCCGCAAATCCAGGCTGGAGGTGATCGCCATATCGATCGCCCGCAACGCGGTGATATGCTGCAACCGGCGCTGGGTCTGTTCATGCAGCGCGGCCCGGCGCAGGGCATTGGCGGCCATATCCGCCACCGCTGTGAGAATTCGCAACTCCTCTTCGTTGATCTCATTGTTGCATCCAACCCACAGGGCTCCGATCGTCTGTCCCTGGGAGACCATCGGCACGCAAACCACGTCCGCCAGCCCATTCATCCAGTCTTTGGCGTTGCGAACCGGTTGGTTGATTCCTGCCGAAGCGGGGAAATCCTGCCCGACGTGTTTTCCCTTTCGATCCGCCCACACCCCGGTGGCCAGTTCCACCACCATGTCGTCGCTGAGCATGTCCTTCATGGCCAGGGCGGTGCCCTCCGCGTTGAGCAGGTCCTTCAATTGCTGCAGGAGCACCGGATAGATCTCGCTGCGGGTCGGGGCGGATCGCATCGCGCTCGCCACCGAAACGACGGCTTTTAATTCCCGGTCGCGCTGTTCCCGTTCCGTGATGTCGCGGATGATTCCTTCCACGGTTTGCTTCTCCGGGGAGCCGTTCCCGCCCTGCACCACGCGCTGCTCCAGCCAGACGGTTTTTCCATCCTTGCGCAGAAAGCGGATTTTTGATCCCGAGCGCGAGAGCGAGGATCCCGAACCGTCGGTTCCATTCTCCCGGCCGGGTTCTTCTTTGGCGGAGAGGATTCGCTCCGACCAAAGCTGGGGGCGTGAGTAGAACTCCTCCGGCGTGTATCCGGTGATTTTCTTCACCGAAGGGTTGAGGTAGAGAAATTTCTGGTCCTTTCCCAGCCGGTAGCGGAAGATGATGTCTTCCGCGTTCTCCGCCAGGCGCAGGAATTGCTCCTCGCTTTCTTGAAGCGCCAGTTCCGTCTTGCGCTTCTCTTCGCCGGCTTCCTTCTCGCGGATCACCCGCTCCACTGCGGTGCTCAGCCTGGCCAGCCGGTCCTTTAATAGATAATCCGCCGCCCCCTCGCGGATACATTGCATGGCCGTTTCGTCGTTTAATGTTCCGCTGACCACGATGCAAGGAGTTTCGGGTGAGTGTTCCTTGAGAATCGAAAGCCCCTTGAGCGCGTCGAAACCCGGGAGATGGTAGTCCATGAGGACGATCTCCGGCCGGTTTTGCAGGGCGATGAGAAAATGCTCTTCGTCGCGCACGCGCGTCGCCGCCAGATCGTACCCGGAATGCCGTAGTTCGCGTTCGAGCAGTTCCGCGTCGTCGGAAGAATCTTCCACAATCAGCAAACGAAGGGGTATCGACATAAATATCTCCCCTAGGAATTTCCTGCCGGGGGATCGGTTTTTCCT
>JBEKDW010000104.1:0-7775 GCA_050014155.1 Anaerolineales bacterium | reverse complement strand
AGGTGTGGGGAATCATACTCCCAATGTATCCGTTTTCCCGGCGGCGCCGGGATCCGGGTACGTCACGGTAAATCCGTCGATATGGGCGAAAGGGGTCACCCGGTGAGGCTGGCTGTGATCGGCGTCGAGAATATCCTCCACCGGCAATCCGCGCGCCGTCAAAGCATCGCCGATCAGCGAGCGATGGCAGCGCCATGGCACAGCTTCGGCGCACAGGATCGCCGTTTTCTGCCCCTGCGCCAAGCCGATGAGCTTTTGCAGGCCGTCGCGGAATCCGTCCGTTTGCATGTAATCCGCGAAGCCGCGGAAGGACGCGTTGCGCCATCCGGTGTTGGCGGAATCCGGAAGCGCGTGCCGGAACCCGCCCAGCTCGGGCAGGTGGACGTAGGCGATTCCATCCGCGGCGAGCGCCGCGGGCAACGTCTCGCGGTTGAATTGCGGATTGCGCGCGGAACGGGGCACCGTTCGCACATCCACCAGACATTCGATCCCGTATTTTCGCAGGATGCGGATGAATTCTTCCAGCGTGCGGGTGGAATGCCCGACGGTAAAAACGGTCGCCGGAGGTGTGTCCATGGGACGGTCAAGCGGCAAGGCGGTTTTTTAGATCCGCGGGCTCGAAGGGACCCGGCTCGGCGATGAGCAGGCGGGCTTTGTCCATCAGGCCGAAGATATTCCATGCCAGCACGCCGCGAACCCGCCCCGCTTTAAGATAATAAACGATCCCTTTTTTGTACGGCTCGGTCCAATCGGCGACGATTTCAAGTTGCGGGTCCAATTCGCCCACGGCCTCATACCCCAGATCAAACAAATCGGAGTAGAAGAACGGCAGATGCCGGTAGGCGGTTTTTTCGCCGGCCATCGAGCGGCCCGCCGCCTCGCCCATGCGCAACGCATTGTCTTCGTGCTCGACCCGAAGGAATTTATCGAGTGTGGGGTTGTAGAACACGGCCACGTCACCCGCCGAATACACTCCGGGAGCGCTGGTCCGCAATTGCTCATCCACGGCGATTCCGCCGTCCCGTATTTCCAACCCTGCCGCCTGGGCCAGGTCGAGGTTGGGCTGGATTCCGAGCCCCGCGACCACGCCGTCTACGGGAAGCTCGCCTTTCACTTTCATTTTCAACACGGGTTGGATGCCGCCGGTTATGTTTTCCACGGTTTCCCCGGAAATAATTTCCACGCCTTTTTCTTGAAAGTAACGGTTGAGGAATTGGGAGAGGTCCGGCGGAAAAACGCGCGCGCAAATCGATGAATCCGGGAAAACCATGATGACTTTCTTCCCGTTGATCGCGAGTGCCGCGGCTATTTCCGATCCGATGAACCCGCCTCCGATCACCGCGAACCGCCGCCCGGCTTCGGTGAGGTTTCGCAGGCGCTGATAATCGCGCATCGTCCGGTAATAAATGACGCTCGGTTCGCCGAAGGGCAACCGGCGAGGGGTCCCGCCGGTGGAGAGCAACAGTGCGCCGTAAATGTGCTCCTCCCCGCGGTCGTCGCGGGCGCGTTTGTTGCGCGGATCGATCATCACGATCCCAGTGGCCAGATGCATCTCGACGCCCAGGCTCTCCGTCTTCAACCAGACCTTCTCCACGGATTTTCCCAGCCAGAGCCCTTTGGAGAGCGGCGGGCGTTCGTAGGGCGGATCCGGTTCCTGGCTGAACAGCCCGATCGTCCCTTTGGGATCCACAGTCCGGATGCCCCGTGCGGCGGCGTCGGCGGTCATGCCTCCGCCGATGATCAAATATTTGTATTGAGACATAGAACCTCCTGAGGCGGATAATTATCCCGGCAGCCCTAGTATATATCTTCTGCTAATATAGAGAGGGGAAAATACAGAAGAGAATTGATAATATTGACCAGTTGGAATAGAAATCCTATGATGATATGCAAAGGATCAATCTTATGACCAATCGAGTTTCCCACAGACGGCGTATCCGCGCGATCGGCCGCGTTTGCGGTTGGGTGACGATGGCTCTGGCGCTCGTCACGCTCCTGACGGGCTACGGCATTACCCAATACCGGATCGTGGATCCCTTGACGTTCGGGATCCTGAACAAAGCCATGGCCCAGCGCTGGCATGCTTATACCGACCTGCCGTTCCTCGTGTTTATGCTCTCCCATGTCGGCATTGTACTCTGGTGGCGGATGTCGCCGTCCAACCCGAAGGAGTGATAAAAAAAATGAAGAATGCCAAACGCACGGCAATCATATGCCTCGTCGCCGCGGGCTTGTTGGCGGCTTGCAGCGGATCGAGCGGGCCGACGGTCAAGGCGCTTCAGACCGTCGAGATCCGCGAGTATCAAGGGGAAAATCTCTCCTCCATCGGCGATTTCCGTGAGAACTCGATCAATGGGCCGCAGACGGTTTCGCTCGACACCTACCGGCTGAAGGTCAGCGGCTTGGTCGACAATCCGCTCACTCTCACCTACGACCATGTGCTGAACCACGACAAATACAGCAAGGTGGTCACCCTGCATTGCGTCGAAGGCTGGGACGTCACGATTTTGTGGGAAGGGATTTTGATCGACGATTTGCTCAAGGACGCGAAGGCGCAGCCGGGTGCGGTGATCGCCATTTTCCACGCCGTTGACGGATACACTTCCTCCCTCACGCTGGATTACCTCCGGCAGAATAAAATCCTCCTGGCGAATAAAATGAACGGCGTGGTCATGCCGGCGGAGCGCGGATTCCCCTTCATGGTAGTGGCTGAAGCCAAATGGGGATACAAATGGGTTAAATGGGTCGATGAGATCCGGTTGTCGGATGATCCGAATTATCGCGGGTACTGGGAATCCAACGGATACAACAACAACGGCGATCAAAGCGGATCGATGTTCGCGCCGTAGGGATGTAAATCCAAATCGATTGACCATTCCCCGCGACGGTCGGTGGTGGATTACCGCTACAATGAGGATGAAATGATGTCCATTTTTATCTGCAGATAAGGCGGCGTGAGGGTATCCTTTATAATGATCACCGGTGATTTGACATGGAATTCCTCGGTATCGGTCCTCTGGAACTGCTCCTGATCGTTATCCTGGCTCTGATCGTTTTCTCGCCGAAGGATATCGCCGGCGGCGGCAAGGCGGTCGGACGCTGGATAAACCGTCTTTACCGGTCCGATACCTACCGGTCGATGAAGCAGGTGTCGCAGGAATTGCAGGATCTTCCCAACCGGCTGGCGCGGGAGGCGCACCTCGAGGAATTGAAGGACTTGCAAAAAGAAGTCAAATCGGCCGGTGAAGCGCTCCGCCTCGACGCTCCCTCCAAGCCTCCCGTCCCCGCAATTGAAAATCATATCGAGGATTCGGCGGCTGTCGTCAAGCCTGATTCGAAGCCGGCCGAACCCCCCGGTCCGAACGATGCGGATAAGAAGTAGGCGGCCGTTGCTTGACATTGCCCGGGCCTAAACGTATAATCCCCAAACTTCCGGGGAGGCTTTGGCCTTCCCGGCCGTTTTCCCGATATTTTCCGAGGAGTACGATCCATGCCACCACATCCAAAGCGAAAACATTCCTCCGGACGGAGGGATCGCCGCCGCGCGCACGACGCCTTGACGCCGCCCAACTTGGTCGCGTGCGCCAATTGCGGCACGAAAATTGCCGCCTATACCGTCTGCCCGCAGTGCGGTTATTACGACGGCCGGAAGGTCTTCGAACCGAAGAAGAAACAAGCCAAGAAGTAACCCGGGAGAGATGAAGAAAAGGCCGTGAAGATGCGGCCTTTTTTCATCCCGGGAGCGGGCGGCTGCGCAACGAGGGCGACGGTTCCGTGTTGGATATTGAGTGTTTGTTCTAAAATGATCTTGTCCAATTTTTATAGACGATTATGTACGCGGATTACACGGAAGAATCAGGATTTCGCGGAATAGATGGAATTCAGAACCAAAATATTCTTGTTCGAACCATCCGCGAAATCCGCGTACAGGTTTATGCTCTGATAGAATTTCGACGAGAAGAAAAATATGACTCTTGACCCGAAACACACCGCGTTCGTTTTTCCCGGGCAGGGCTCGCAGACGGTCGGGATGGGCAAGGCGCTCGTTGATTCCTACCCCGCCGCGCGCCGCGTCTTCGAAGAAGCGGATGCCGTGCTCGGCTTCCCGCTTTCCGGATTGTGTTGGAACGGGCCGGAAGCCGAGCTGGGCGAAACGGTCAACACTCAACCGGCGCTGCTGACGCATTCGATTGCCGCCTGGCGGGTACTTATAGATGAAGCGGGGGGATTCCAACCCCTGTGCGTGGCAGGCCACTCGATGGGGGAATTTTCCGCATTGGTCGCGGCAGGGTCGCTGGAGTTTGCCGACGCATTGCGGTTGACGCGCGAGCGCGGACGGGTAATGACAGACGCCGGAAAGAGCAAGCCCGGCGGGATGGCGGCCATTCTCAACCTGGACGCCGCGGCGCTTGCCGAAGTGTGTGAACAAGCCACGCGGGAAACCGGCGGAATCGTCCACCTGGCCAACGACAATTGCCCGGGGCAGATCGTCATCTCCGGGGAAGTTCCGGCACTCGAGCGCGCCATCGCGCTGGCGCTGAAGCGCGGCGCCAAGCGGGCTATCCGGCTAGCCGTCAGCATCGGATCGCACTCTCCCCTGATGGACGAGGCCGCGCGCCAGTTCGCCCGAGCGGTGGATGCAACCCCGATCGCCGATCCGAAGACGCCGCTGATCGGAAACACTTCGGCTGCGGCGCTGCAAACGGCCGCGGAGATCCGCGCGGAGGTCAAAGCGCAGCTTACCTCTCCCGTGCGCTGGACGGAATCGGTTCGCGCCATCGCCGCAATGGGGGCGGTGCTGATCGTGGAGTTCGGACCGAAGGATGTGCTCAGCTGCCTGATCAGACGCATCGACCCGCAGGTGCGGTCGCTTCCGGCCGGCACGCCGGAGGAAATCCGCGCCGTACTGGGGGTATAATTCCCGCACGGTAAAATTTTCCGGATAACTCCCCGAACAGCGGATGGGGGAACCGGTTATCAGGAGTGTACATGACTTTTTCACCCAATCGCGTCGCGGTCGTCACCGGGGGAGCCCAGAGCATCGGACGGGCGATCGTCGACCGGCTCGCCAAAGCCGGAGTCGACATTGTCATAGCCGACATTCAATTGGAGAAAGCCCAGGCCTCCGCCAAGGAAGTGGCCGCTGCAACCGGACGCCGCGCGATTGCGCTTGCGTTGGACGTCTCCTCGACCGCCAGCGCGGCTGAAATGATCGAAAAGGCGCTGGCCCAGATGGGTCGGATCGATATTCTCGTCAACAACGCCGGCACCACGCGCGACAACCTGATCATGCGCATGGATGAAGCCGACTGGGATAAGGTGCTCGACATCAACCTCAAGGGCGCGTGGAACTGCGCGAAGGCGGTCATCCGCTCGATGATGAAGGCCCGCTACGGCCGGATCGTCAACATGGCCTCCGTCTCGGGCCTGGCCGGGCAGGCGGGGCAAACCAACTATTCTGCATCCAAAGCCGGCCTGATCGGCTTCACCAAGGCCCTGGCGCGCGAAGTGGCCTCGCGCGGGATCACGGTAAACGCGGTGGCGCCGGGGTTTGTCCCAACGGCGCTGACCAAGGACCTGCCACCCGATCTCAAGGAAGCCCTGATGAAGATGATCCCGATGGGCCGCTGGGGGACGACGGACGAAATCGCGTACGCCGTCGAGTTTCTTGCCGCCGACGAAGCCGCGTATATCACCGGCCACATCCTCAGCGTCGACGGCGGCATGGTGATGATGTGAGGTGAGCATGGAATCCGCTCCCGCTTCCGGCAAGATTTTCATCTCTCCCGGCGTATTGGTCACGGTGGCGCGGCTCGCAGCGCTCAGCGTGCCGGGTGTGGCAGGCATGAGTCCGGTTCCGGGCGGGGTAAACCGGCCGTTCCGCCGGGGCGCCGCGCAGGGGGTGCGGTTGGAAACCCACGGCGAAGAGGTTTCGGCCGAACTGTTCCTCGTGATGCATCCGGAGGGTGACGCGCGCGAGGTGGCGCGAAAGGTGCAGCTCGAAGTGTGTCGCGCCATCACCGAGATCATCGGGATGAAAGTGGGGGAGGTGGTGGTGCACATCGAGGATATCGCTCCAGCCCCGTCGGAATAATCCCTCCGCGGAGATCGCTCGTTCCCATGAAAGCCAGACGCAAGGCGCGCACGGTCGCGCTGCAGGCGCTCTATGAATTGGATTGCTCTTCTCACGAGCCCGGCGCGGTTCTGGCCGAGCGCGAAGAGGAAGGCAAACTACCGGAAGGCCAGCACGAGTTCGCACGTGAGCTGGTCTTCGGCGTTTTAAAGGACCACGCCCGGCTCGACCGCTGGATCGCCCGCTTCGCCCCCGAATGGCCGGTCAACCAGATCGCCATCGTCGACCGCAATATCCTCCGCATTGCGCTGTGGGAGTTCGCCGTCGGCCGGGTGAGCCCGGTGAAGGTGGCGATCAACGAGGCCGTGGAACTGGCCAAGCTGTACGGATCCGACAGCGCTCCACGCTTCGTCAACGGCGTGCTGGGAAGCCTGGCCGATCACGCCGAGGAGTTGGCCGACGAGGTAAAGCGCGAGCCGGCAGCCAAAGGAAAATAACGCGACCCCGACGTGTGTCATTCCGCCCGCCCCGGCGGGCCTGTCCCGAGCCGCAGGCGAGGGAGTGGGCCGGGGAGCCTCCTTTTGGGGGCGGGGAACCGCGAGCTTGAATAGTCGGCGCGGACTTCGTCCGCGTTTGTTGATGAGATCCCATGCGTCACCGACTCCTTCCCTCGCTTCGCTCGGGACAGGCGCCCCGGAGACCGGGGCTCGGAGTGACAGACGCAGAATGTCATTCCGAGGTCCCTTTAGGGGCCGAGGAATCGCGGATTAATAGGAAGTACCCACTGGCAATCCTCATGACCAACGATCCTCTCCTCGTCGAATCCCTCGGCAACGGCCTTCTCCGCCGCGCGGTGCATTTTTTCCCCGATTGCACTTCCACGAACGAGATCATCCGCAACCTCGCCCGCTCCGGAGAACCGGAAGGCGCGCTGGCGATTGCCGATTTTCAGACGGCCGGCCGCGGACGGCTGGACCGCGCGTGGCAGGCTCCGGCTGGGAGCAGCCTGCTCTTCTCTTTGCTCCTGCGCCCTCCCATCCCGCACTCGCGCGCGCTGCAGGCGGCGATGGCTGTTTCACTCGGCGTGATCGAAGGGATCCGGCTCGATTGCGGTTTGACGGCGTGCCTCAAATGGCCGAATGATATTCTCATCGGCGGCCGCAAAGCCGGAGGGATCCTGTGCGAGCTCGGACTGGACGGGTAGAGGCTGGATTACGTGATCGTCGGCGTTGGACTGAACGTGAACTTCGATCCACTCGGCGTGGCGGGCATCCCGCCCTCTTCAACCAGCATTCTCGTCGAGTTGGGACGGCCGCGGTCCCGGACCGCACTGCTGCGCACGATCCTGGAGGAAATGGAGCCGCTCTACCGGGCCGTCTGCCGGGGCGAAAGCCTGCGCGCAGAATGGGCGCGCGCGCTGGAAACCCTCGGCCTATACGTACGGGTGGCGCTGCCGGAGGAAGATATCACCGGTAGGGCGGAGTCGGTCGATGAAAACGGCGCGCTCATCGTGCGATTGCGCAACAGATCGCAACGGACGATTCTGGCGGGGGATGTGGTCCACCTGACGATCGACGATAAACCATAGACCATGGGCTATTGACCGTGGACAATCGAAGCCAAACCGACGACGGTCTATCGCCAATGGTCCATCGTCCACGGTCCATAATTATAAAGTCCCGCACGGAACTCCGCCACACTC
>JBEKDW010000103.1:0-7782 GCA_050014155.1 Anaerolineales bacterium | reverse complement strand
CGAGGAGCTGGCGGTGGAGATGGATCTGCTGGAACCAGCGGACTCCGCCGAGGTGACCCGACTCCGGGCGGCGCAGGAACCGCTTCCCGCCGCGCTGGAGCAAAAGGTCCAGCACGCCGTCGAGCGCGTGGACCGCATCCTCCGGCTGGCGCAGGAACCGATGTCGCTGGAGACGCCCGTCGGCTCGGAGGACAGCAGCATCCTGGGGGATTTCATCGAGGATGAAAACGTGGTCACGCCGCTAGACGCCGCCTCGCGCGAACTCCTGCGCGACCAGATCCGCAATGCGCTGTTGTACCTCAATGAACGTGAACGACAGGTCCTGGAATTGCGCTTCGGGCTACTGGATGGACGGGACCATACGCTGGAGGAAGTGGGGCAACGGCTGGGGGTCACCCGCGAACGGGTGCGCCAGATCGAAGCCAAGGCACTGAGAAAACTGCGCCATCCACGCAGCAGCCGCTCGCTGCGTGATTACCTGGGATAACTCACCGCCCAAGGAGATACTCATGCCCGAGGCCGTGGAAATCACACCCGGAATTTATTGGATTGGAGTCAACGATCGGACAACGGATTTGTTCGAGGGGATGTGGCCGATTGCGGGCGAGGGGGTCAGCTACAACGCGTATCTGATCCGGGACGAGAAGCTGGCGCTGATTGACCTGGCCAAGGCGACGAAGGGGGAGGATCTGCTGCGCCAGATCGACGCGCTGGCGGACACCGCCGCGCTGGACTACGTCGTGATTAACCACATGGAACCCGACCATACCGGAGTCCTGCGGTTGGTACAGCGCTTGGCGCCGCATGCAACATTCGTCTGTTCCGAGAAGGCTCGGGAAATGCTGGGTACGTTTTACGGCATAACCGAACGCATCCGCGTCGTGCACGACGGTGAGACGCTTTCTCTGGGACGCCACGAGCTGAAATTCTTCGAAACGCCCTTTGTCCATTGGCCGGAAACGATGATGACCTGGGTGACGCCGGGCGGTGTGCTCTTTTCCTGCGACGGCTTCGGGGGATTCGGCGCACTGGAAGGCGCGATCTTCGACGACCAGCACGATTCGGTGGAGTATTACGAGCGGGAAGCGCTCCGCTACTACTCGAATATCGTCGCCCGGTACGGGCGCATGGTGCTCAAGGCGATCGACAAACTCTCCGCCCTGCCGATCGCCGTCGTGGCCCCTGCGCACGGACTGGTCTGGCGCCGGCATCCGGAACGGATCGTCGAACTCTATAAGGAGTGGGCGGGCTACTCCCTGGGGGCGGACAAACCGGAAATCACACTGCTGTACGCCAGCATGTACGGCGCCACGGAGACCATGATGAACGCTGTGGCGCGCGGTATAACAGCCGTTGGCGTGCCGATGCAGATTTTCGATGTGACGCACACGCACGTCAGTTATATCCTCCCTTCGCTGTACACCCGCAAGGGCGTCGTCGTGGGCGCGCCGACTTATGAGGGGCATCTCTTCCCGGTCATGGCCTCCGTCCTCGCGATGGCTGAAGCCAAGCACCTGACCGGTAAAAAAGCCGCGTATTTCGGAAGTTTCGCCTGGAGCGGCGGAGGGCAGGGGACGTTTCAGAAATTGGTCGAACCCCTGCAATGGGAAATACTGGAACAACTTGTTTTTCCCGGCAGCCCGACTGCGGAGGATCTGAAAAAAGGGGAGGCCTTCGGAGCAGATGTTGCCCGGGCGATCCAAAAATCCGGTGCGGGAGGAAAGACCGATGGATAAATGGGAATGCACTGTCTGCGGTTATGTCTACGATCCCCAGAAAGGGGACCCGGATCATGGTGTTCCACCGGGGACGCCTTTTGAGAAATTGCCGGACGGTTGGATTTGCCCGGAATGCGGCGCCGATAAGAGTCTGTTCGAAAAAATAAAATAACGGTGGTGTTTGCTCTTCGCGGAAATACCCGGGCGCGTAACAGGCTAACCCCCCGCGCTTGCCGATGGATCAAACGTTATCTTTGGCTTCCTCGGAACCTACTTCCCATACTTTGGTTGCCCGATCGACGAATAAAACCCCGTTGATATGATCGATTTCGTGCTGGAAGATGCGCGCCAGCCAGCCTTTGGCGTGGATCCGCACCGGGGATCCTTTGGCGTTGAATCCTTTAACGACGACTTCCCGGTTCCGCTCCACCTCGCCGGCGAACCCGGGCACAGAGAGACAGGCTTCGATGCCGGTCACTTTTTCCCGCGAAGTGCGGGTGATTTCCGGATTGATCAGTGTGTATAAAACCAGCGGGAGAGGCGGGGAACCTTCCGGCGGGTCTTGGTCGGGCTCGTCGGAGTATTCCACGACGATCACCCGCTGGCCGATACCGACCTGGGTGGCGGCCAGGCCCACGCCGGGCGCCGCGCGCATGGTCTCCACCATATCGTCGATTAGTCGACGAGTTTCCGGGGAAACCATCGCAACCTTTTTTGCTTTTTTCTTCAGCACCGGATCCGGAAGGGTCCGGATTTCCCGAAGCGCCATGCCTACTCCTTCTCCTGATCGCCGTCGGTTTCCCCCCGGGTCATGTGGTGATACGTTTCGATCCAATCGGCGATTTCCTGGCTGCGCTGGTGGTGTTGGATTTGCGCACCCTTCCTCTTCTTCGCCTCCATCCGCCGGAAGATATCCTCCTGCACATGAATCGGATCGCTCACCTCGTCGAAGGTGAAACTCACCTGCCCGACGGTCGCCTTCACGGTGCCGAAGTCCATCATCCGCGCCAAGAAGGAGGACCGGTCATATTCCAGGCTGAGGATATTTTCCAGTGCGGCCGATCTCCGCTCTTCATCCCCCAGCGGTTTGCGATGCAACGCCAGGATCTGCTCCGGCGTCACCTGGTATAGATCGTTGGCCCAATCCATATATTCGTAGATGGCCCAGAACAGGCCTGCCAACAACACCCCCGCGGCGATCGCGGTTCCCGAAGGCCGGTCGATCGGAAACATTCCCGCAGTATTTAAAATCCCGAGCATCAACCCGAAGACCGCCAGCAGGCCGGGGAGGAACAGATTTCGAAAGAGGAAGAAACGGTGTTTGCGATAGGTGATGGTTTCGCCGTTCACTAGACGGGTCTGCATCGCCCCCAGGGTTTCGGTCTGGGGAGGAGAGGCCTCCGAAGAAGAAGCGGTTTCCTCCCGGCGGATTTCGGCAGTTTCTACGCCGTTTAATCGCTGGGCAAGCAGCCGGTTGATCTCTTCGCGTTGGTTCCGTTCCTCGGTCTGCTGCCGGTCTTTCCAGATCCTTTCGAGCAATCGGGCGACCGTGGTCGGATGGGGGACGGATTCAAAGACGATCGGCCGGGTGAAGGTATTCACCACGACGTCCCCGTATCCCAACGGCCGCTGCCGTAGGGTGCTGGAAACCGATACGGATTGGATCATGCTCAGCGGCGCCTCCTGGCGGTCGTCGTAGACCAGGGGAACCCTGCGGATCGCCACCACGCGGCGATTGGTGATCAGATAATAGTCGTTCCCCCAATCCACCGCCGACCAAATCCCATATGCCAGCGAGAAGATAATCCCCGCCGCCGAAAGAGCGTACGCCCATTGCGGCCAGAGCCGGTAGTGGATGACGGGGATCGAAGCCAGACTGATCAATCCCAGCAAGACCGGGACGGCTAGGCCGGGAAAGAGCAGCATGCTGGATTTGCGGGTTGCCAGAAACACCGCCTCATCGGGCTCCAGCCAGGGAAAAGATACGGAACGGACCAACCGCCTGCCGCGGGCGACGGTGCGAAGGATTTCGTCCGCCGTCGGCAGGAAACGCAACCGGGCGCGCAGGCTTTCCGAGGAGGCGCGCAGCACAACCGCTTCGCTTTCCACATAGGCCGTGGCGTGCCGCCGCGGGAGCCCGAGCAGGGCCTCCTCCCCGAACACTTCTCCGGGATTGAGCAGGCGGACTTGTTCCTCCTTCGACCCGCGCCGGTGCCACAAACTGATCGTGCCGGAAAGCAGAAAATAGAAATAGCGGGCACTTTCATCCTCACGATAGACGTCCTTACCTTGGACGAGTTGTTTTTCTTCAAACAGCGTCTCCAGCGCGGCGGCTTCCTCCGGCGGGAGGTCGGCCAACAGAGGAAAGGAAGTAATTCCCGGACGGGGAAAATCGGATGAATTCATGACGGGGGATGGATCACCTCATGCCCAATTTTAGCACTGGAAGTATCTATATTGGAAAATAACGCCCGATCGATCGTCTGAGGCGGAGAAATCGCGTCAGGCTCAATGGGGTTAATCGGGACCGGCCAAAGGAGTCTACATTGAAAAACGATATCGACCGCGGTCGGTGATGATGGGTCGAAGAATCGGCGCGGGAGCTACGCGTCCCGGTATTTTGAATCGTCCAATTCCTTTTTGAGTTTTTCTTCCGCAGATGTCTCCGGTACCTGGCCTTGCGCGGCCTGTACCTCGGCCTGCTCGGCGGCGCGCAATTCGCCCAGCGAGACTCCGCGGACGAAACCCCACCTTCCGCAATAGGGGCACCGCTCCAGGCGGGCAACCAGCAGCCGCAAACTGAAAATGCTGAAGGCAAACGGCCGGCCGCATTTGGGGCAGATGGTTCCCCCCAGGATGTATTGGCGCGGTGTGCCGGGAGCCATTTTGACAGTTTTCCGTCCCCTGAGGAGGGGGACAACCGCAGCCAGGATTACCGCCGCGAAGACGATGACCAGTATGGGGATCATGAATCCCAGCCCCGCCTGGGTCCCTGCCGACGCCGAGACGAACGTTCGGTCGATCTTCGGGGAGGAGAACTCTTTTCCGTCGGAGGTGTATCCGACGGCGGAGAAGGAATGTGCGCCCAGAGGATAATTGTCGGTTACGAATTGAAGGTTGAAGGGCGCTTTGTCGACTTCGCCGATCTTCGTCTTGTCGATGAAGAATTCCACGCGCGTCAGCGTCGAGGGCCCGCTGGCATGCAGACTGAACGTGCCTTGAATGTCGCCGCCGAATCCCCCGTAACCGAAATCACGGGAAAGGCTCAGATTCAGCGTTTCGCCTTGCGCGAGTGCCGCGAAGACGAATACCAAGCTCAGGAACAAAGCCAGGAGAAGACCGAATTTAATTTTTTTCATCGTTTCACTTCCATCGGGTGAGAATTGATTCGCGCTGGAACAACCGCGTGGCCAGGTAGAACATCAACACGTCGAACCCCGCCAGGACCACCACCGTCACGGAAATGATCTCCACGTTCAGCACGAAAAGCCCGGAGATCTGTCCAAAAAACCCGGCCAGCACCGGCATGATAACAACCGTCGAGACTTGCTCGGCGACGCGCGGATCGTTGACGCGGGAGGATACCATCAGCGAAAACGTCACCGCCATCAGCGCCAGGAGCGGGCCGACCGCGATGATGGCGATCAGCCAGCGGGCTTCGAGCAGGACTCCCAGCATCACGGGATTGGCCAGGATGATCCAGGCGCCCAGTGCGAAAATTCCGTAGGCGCCGTACGTCGCAATCACCGCCGGAATGACCGCCGCCAGGCATTTACCGACCAACAGCTCCAGCGTGGTGATCGGAGTGGCCAGGAGCGGCTCCAGGCTGTGGGTGGTTTTTTCGCCGACGACCGAATAGGCGGCGATCGCACCCGGGATGGCCACCGGAATGATCATGAACAGCACCAGGAACTGGCTGAGAATATATACCCGCAGGCAGTCCGCCCCGGTCATCGTGCTCGAACAGACGGCGGCCAGTTGCGCGGGAAGTTCGCCGGATGCGGAATTCCCGGCCGCCGTTGCGGTACCCCGCATGCTGTAGAGAACGGCCAGCGGGATGGCCGTCATCAGCAGCGGCAGGAAGACCACGGTGAAAATTACCAGGCGGTTTTGAAAAACTTCCATCCATTCTTTTCGGATGATCGTCAGGATCTTTTTCATCTCCGCCTCACGCGTTCTTCATCAGCTGCAGATAGACGTCTTCCAGCGAATGCCGCAATTCGCCGACGAACATCACGTCCGCCCCGGCCCGGACAAGTTCCCGGATCAGGTCGGGGTTATGCGCCTCGGGATCCTCGAGGTTGACCACCAACTTATTTTCCACCACGCTGACCTCGCGGACGAACGCCAAACGGCGCAACGCGTCGGCAAGTTTTTTGTCCGCCGCCCGCAGATGGATTACCACCCGACGGCCAAAGACCGAATTGCGCAATCTCGCCGGCGTATCCACCACCAACAGGCGGGTCTTGAACACGCCGACGCGGTCGCACAAGCGGTCGGCTTCATCCAGATTGTGGGTGCAGAGAAAGATCGTGCGCCCTTCCTTTTTAAGCTCGGCGATGAACTCGCGGACGAGATGCGAAGCTTCGGGGTCCAACCCCGCCGTTGGCTCGTCGAGGAAAAGGATGCGCGGCTCGTGGAGCAGCGCCCGGGCGATCGCCAATTTCTGCTTCATGCCTTTGGAGAAGGTTCCGGCGGCGTCCATGCGCCGGTCCCACAATCCGAGCATTTTCAAATACTTCTCGACCTGGCCCCGGACGTCCGCCACCTCGTATAGTTCGGCGTAGATCTTCAGGTTGTATTCGGCGGAGAGATTGTCGTACATGCCCGGTGTCTCGGTCAGCAGGCCGACCGTGCGGCGGATGTCGGTATCCTGGCGGCCGATCGCAAATCCGCCCACCGTCGCCGAACCGAGGGTCGGGCTGATAAGGCTGGTGAGCATCCGCACCGTCGTCGTCTTTCCGGCTCCGTTGGGACCGAGAAAACCGAACACCTCGCCTTCCGGAACGTCCAGGCTGAGATTATCCACCGCCAGGACGTTCCCGAATTTCTTGGTGATGTTTTCTATATGAATCATAGGCACCTACGCAAAACGTGTTTGGTCCAGCTTTTCCGGCGTTGCTTCAGGCGGCTTGGGCGCGAAGACCGAAGGGGGCGGAGCGGAAGGCGGGAGAGTCTCCTCCGAGAGCTCGGGCTGGCGCAGGAGGAAGATGAGGATTACGCTCAATACGGCGAAACCGCCGACTAGGCCTTCCGTCGGAAGCGTGCCCAGGCGGGTCGCCAGAACCACGGAGCTCCCGTCCAGCACCGCATGATACAGAACCGCCAGCCATACCCAGAACCATTGCTTGCGCGTGAAGGTTTGCAGGACGAGCACGGCCAGGGCGATCTGGGTCGGGATGGTGAACAACCGCTCCAGGGCGCCGAGCAGCGAGGCATACCAGGTCATCGACCAATACGCGGAGACCTGTTGCTGGGTGAGCGCCAACTGGCCGGCCGGGACGACCTTTGAAATATCCGCGTTGCGCAAATAGACCAATTGCACGAACGCATATAGGACGATGGCCCCGAGGATGATCGCCTCCGCGCCGCCGTGGCCGGCTCCGGCGAGTACGCCCTTTCGCCAGGAGCGCGCCTCCTTGGCCCACCAGCGGAACATACCGTAGCGGAAGAACTCCTCAAACAGGCCGGCGCTCAGGCCGAGGAATACTGCGTTGAAAATCAATTGCGCTTCCGGGGTCATCTTCGTAAGCCCGGTGCGGTTGAGCACGAGTCCCGCCAGGGCGTTGAAGGGGATGTGACCGACTTGCGAGAGGATGAAGGTCGCCGCGCCGATCAGCCAGAGGCGCGCGCTGAGCTTCCAGCGCGCGGTGAGGAAGATCGCCAGCCCGACGGGCATGGCGATCATCAGTAATCCGTTCAGAAGATGTGCGAAAAAGAGAATATCCATTTAATCCGGCATCCGAGTTTGGATTTCCCGGCCGGATCATACTCAATCCGGCCCAAAAAGATCAATCCTTCTTGGTCAGATTCTGACCGAGGGAAATCAGACCGCTCAGCCCGC